>JBAVOF010000358.1:0-4077 GCA_049691835.1 Polyangiales bacterium | reverse complement strand
CTCGAGGCCATCGAGATTCGCGAGGATGTCTTGGATGGAGCCATCGCTGTAGCGGGATTCCACTTGGTCGGGGCGTGCCTCGCCACCGGAGTCGAGACCGAGGGGCCTCCCGAGCTTGATGCGCATGATGTTTTCCGCGAGAAATACCATGCGGTTGACCATCTCGTTGCTGGCATCGGCAACTGACATGAACGGCGTCCCGGGCTCACCGGATGCCGTCAGTGCGCCCAGATAGTCGTCGCCCTCGTGCGACCAGGCCTGGACCATCGCTTCAGCATTTGCGCGGAGGTCCTCGGACAGAGCGATCGCATACTCACAGCGTCGCGGACCGCCCTCATCTTCGAACCTGAGCAGCGCTGCGCTGACGCCGTCTGAATCGAAAATGAGATACTCGAGCGCTGGGAACCCCCGGCTCGTGGCGCCCAAGGTGCTCACGTGCTCGAGGTCGAGCCTCCCATCGCCGGCGAGTTGCTCTTCGATCGTGTCTTCTCGCACCGGCCAGGAGTCGATCTTAGGTCCCAGGCGCCATGGCTGCTCGGCGTACGGTCCGAAGTTGGCGACTTCCATTTGTTTCCACGCGTCGCGTGCGTTCCGCCACTGCTCCTGGAAGCTTTCGAGTGACGAGGCGCTGGGCTTGCCGCAAAACGACTCGGCCGATGAAACGAGCCCTCCGGTCCGATCGGCGAACCAACCGTAGGTTGGGATGATCACATCCGAGCCCAAGGACTCGAGCATCGCCCTGCGATCGAAAGGCTCGTTGAAGCAGCTCGCAAGCTGACTGAGCATCACGACGAGCGCTGAGAAACCGAGAACGATCGATCTCACAGTGACTCCAAGAAGCGGATGAGCGCTTCACGCTCGTGAGCAGGCAAGCTGCGGAAGGCCTCCTTGGCATCGTCCGCCTCTCCGCCGTGCCAGAGGATCGCCTCCGCAAAGCCTCTAGCGCGACCATCATGAAGCAAGAGCTCGTGCCCGTTCACCTGTTTCACCCGCCCAACGCCCCAGAGGGGCGGCGTTCGCCATTCGCGACCGCTTGCTTCGAACACGGGGCGTTGGTCAGAGAGGCCGTCGCCCATGTCGTGGAGCAACAAGTCGGAGTACGGCCTGATGCTCTGGTACGAAAGCTCTGCGATCGATGGATGTTGCCCCGTTTCCAGAGTCTCTCGATGACAGCTCGTGCAACCGAGGTCTCTCATCCACTCCCGTCCCCGTAAGACCTGGGGGTCTGCGTAGTCGGGCCGGGTCGGCGGGGCCAAGGTTGAGCTGTAGAATACGAGCTTGTCGAAGTTTTCCTCGGAGATCTCTGGCTCCCCCCCGTTCGGCGCGGCGGCGCACTGCAACTGCGGCGCGGGACAGTTTTGCTCGCGGAAGACCGGCGAACTGATCCCCATGTCGCCGTTCAGCGCCCCGGCCACCTGTTGACGAACGGTCGGTTGCTCCGCCTTCCAGCCAAAGCGACCGGGGCGCATCGCCTGGGCACTCTCGTCCCAAACGGAATTGAGCTTGCCGCTGATGCCATCTCCATCAGCGTCGTCCGGGTCGGCCCAAGCGAGGAGCACCTCGATGGGGATCGCTTCGAGTAAGCCGAGCCCGCTCATGTGGGGCGCGCCGCGACCTGACTCCAGAAGCTCCTGCGCGAAGGGGCCGAACGCTAGATTCTCGTACTCGTATCGCGGCCTGCGCAGCGTGTACGGCGTGCCGTCTTCGTAGGCGCCCTGCTCCAAGTCCCAATAGACCCGGACTGTCGCTTCTGCAGGTACGCCATCCAAGCTGTCCACTTGGATTTGGTCTCCGTAGCTCGGATCGCCGACTGGACCGCCGTGCTCGTCCTGACCAGGAAGGCTGATTCGGATGAGCATCGACTCGAGCGTCCCTCCTTCTTCGAGAGGCGGACGCCCGCGACCGTCTCGGAAGTGACAGCCTGCGCAGGAGCGCGTGTTGAAAGTCGGCCCGAGCCCGTCGCGAGCCGTCGTCGAAGCGGGGGCAGTGACCCAGACCTGATTGAAGAGGCTGTCGCCCGTGAAGAAAGGCGCTCGGTCTTTCAGGTTCGCGGCGGGTTGGGCCAGTTCGAGGCCCGCAAAGAGATAGAAGCTCGTGGTGTCTCCGCCGGGATAGGCTTCGGCTGGATCGGCAGACGGGCTCGAGGAGCTCGAGGAACAAGCGCAGAGCGAGGCTGCGATCATCGTGAACCCCTGGAGACGGATCCATCGATGCGTCCGGCGCCAGCAATTAGCAGCCTCTGACATCATGACCATGGTCTCGATCAGGGCTCGGGCACCGATAAGCCGAAGGTTGCAAAGGCCCTTTGAAGCAGGCTCTCCTGCGCGAGAAGCGAATCGATCAGATCTTGCACCTTCTTGTTGCCCTCCAAGTTGCCGAGTGAGATCAATAAATCGAACGGCGGATCGATCTCACTTGGTCGCAGCGCCTCCGCGCGAGCCACGCTTTCGGCTATCTGAGCGCTGATCTGGTCTGCGAGATCGGGGTCGCGAGCAGCCACGACGTCGCGCACTCCCGTTCCCGAAATCGAGTTGGCAGAATTCAAGGCCTGATACTCTCCGAGCCAGACGTTCTGCACACCGCGCGCATCCTGAGCCATGTCGCGATGCGTATTGTCACTGAAGCAGGAGTGCTCATCCTCCTGGTCCCCATTGTCCAGTGCAACCTGCAAACGCTGTCCAGCCATCTCGAATCCGCTCAGCACGATCATGCCTGTCAGCATCTTCTCGAGGGCCGATTCCCAGCTTCCGGCTTCGAACGACGCCCGAAAGTTGTTCGCGAGGTCCGGCCGCCATGCGTCCACGACGATCTGCAAATCGTCGGTCAAGAGCTCACCGAGTAGCGCGAGATAAGCGGCACGTCGGTCTTGGTTGTCAGCCGTTCCGGTCTCGCCGGTCACATAGTCGGTAAACGGTCGCCGTCCCGACATTGCGTTGGACGGGTCGGTGTCGTCCTGTCCCCATAACAGGAACTCGATTGGATGAAATCCGACGGCGATGTTCTCTTCACCACCCGCTTCGTTGGCGCCTCGAAGTGTCGCTTCGTCGATGCTCAGATCCGTGCTGTTGATGATGCCCGCCGAAGGATCGTCTCGGGTGTAGTCCACGTGCGCTTCATCCATCGGCCATGCATTCAAGCGGATTTCCGGGCCGTCGGCCGGATTGTCGATCGGACCATCATAGAAACGGTAGACCTCGGTCTGCAGGTACGGCTCCCGCGCGGCCAACCAGGAAGCCTTCGCGCCGTCCTGAGTCGCGCTCGATGGCTCCGCGACGAAAGAGACGAGCGCGGCGTCAAGCGCTTCCGCCCTCTCGAGCGAATCAGAGTACGCTTGATACGCGATCCGCGCGTAGGTCAAGGCCGCCTGCCGTCCGAGCTCGTCGGTCGACTCACCGGTCCCTCCATCGTCGCTGCTGCCACAGGCACTAAGCAAGGCGACTGTCATCGCCAAAGTCACACTCATCCGCATTGCCGTCTCCGTCCTCTAAGGGTCTTTCGTCGGTTCCATGGAGCCGAAGATGATATTGAATACGACTTTCATTATCAGATGCGCCGGCCCTGTCAACCCCTGAATTGCCGCGTTTCAGTCCAGGGGGCAGGCTACCCTCGCTCATGGACTCGACCTTCTTCGATGACGTCAACCGCTACTTCGACGCGGCCACCCGTTACAGCAGCGTCACCCCCGGCATCCTCGCCCAGATCCGCGCTTGCAATGCCGTCTACCGAATCCGGTTCCCAGTGCGGCGAGACGACGGGGAGATCGAAGTCGTGGAGGGCTACCGCGCGGAGCACAGCCACCATCGTCTTCCAACCAAGGGCGGCATTCGATACGCGCTCGACGTCTCACAGGACGAGGTGATGGCCCTTTCCGCATTGATGACTTACAAGTGCGCGGTGGTCGACGTGCCGTTCGGCGGCGCCAAGGGCGGCGTTCGGGTCGACCCACGCGTGGAGTCCGCATCCTTTCTCGAACGCGTGACTAGGCGGTATACGAGTGAGCTCATTCGCAAGCGTTTCATCGGCCCCGACGTCGACGTGCCGGCGCCCGACGTCGGCACTGGTGAGCGCGAGATGGGC
>JBAVOF010000357.1:0-9956 GCA_049691835.1 Polyangiales bacterium | reverse complement strand
ACGTCGAGGTGGCCCTCCCGGTTCCCCTTCGAAAGGTGTTCACGTACAAGGTGCCGACCGCCCTGGGCGGCGTTCTGCGACCAGGCAACCGGGTCGCCGTTTCGTTCAACCGTCGAAAGCTTGCGGGTTTCGTGGTGGGCGGTAGGCCAGACCTGCCCGATGGCGTGGCGCGCGCACTCCCAGTCGCTGGGCTCCTCGAGGCCGAGCCTGTGTTCACCCCGGAGCTACTGCGATTCCTAGACCAGGCCGCGAGGTACTACATGCACCCCCTGGGTGAGGTGCTACGTGCGGCAGCCCCGGCGCTGCCCGTGGGGGCCATGCGCCGGCTTCGCGCAGATGGCTTTCTAGACTCGACCGAGAGCCTTCCAGGTCAACGAGTCGCGCACCAGACGACCTGGAAGGTGACCGCGACAGGCCGAGACGCCTCGGGTGCTCGTCTGGGCGCGCGCCAAGCCAAGCTGATGGATCGGCTCGCGAATCGACCGTGGGTCTTGCTGGAGGAGCTTCGCACGGAGGTAAGCGGCGCGCGCACGGTGGTTCGCTCGCTCGTGGACAAAGGTCTCGTCCACGTCGACGAGGTGGAAGTCAATCGAGATCCGTTCTTTAGAATCCCGGTGGCGCGCGACGTGCCCCCGGCCCCGACCGCGGCTCAACAGTTCGCCATCGATACGATCGGAGAGGCGATCCGCAGTCGGACAAGCGAGGCGTACCTCCTGCATGGAGTCACGGGGTCGGGCAAGACCGAGGTCTATCTGCGCGCGATCGACGATGGGCGCGAAGGAGCACGTGGCGCACTGCTGCTTGTGCCGGAGATCGCACTGACCCCGCAGCTGGTCGGGCGGTTCCGCGCCAGGTTCGGCGACGATATCGCCGTGCTTCACAGCGGTCTCACGGCCCGCGAGCGCGACGATGCCTGGCAGGCGCTCCGACGGGGGCGAGTCTGCGTCGCAATCGGGGCGCGCTCTGCGTTGTTTGCGCCCGTTGCGGATCTCGGACTCATCGTGGTCGATGAGGAACATGACTCATCGTTCAAACAGGACGACGGCTTTCGTTACCACGCGCGGGACATGGCCTTGCTACGGGCGCAGTATGCCGGGGCAGTCTGCATCCTCGGCAGTGCGACGCCTTCGATCGAAACCTACCATCGAGCCAACGAGGGTCGAATCCGCTTACTATCGCTACCGACCCGTGCCACTGGCGCGACGATGCCCCGAGTAGAGATCGTCGACCTGCGGCGGCACCGAAAGGGACCGACGGGGCACCCGTTGCTATCCGGTCCGCTTTACGCCGCAATCGGCCGCTGCCTGGATTCCGGCCATCAGGCAATCATCTTTCTCAATCGGCGCGGCTTCGCGCCGAGCCTCCGATGCGCAAGCTGTGGCGCGGTGGCCGAGTGCCCCGCGTGCAGCGTGGCCCTGACCGAGCATCGCGGTAAGGGTCTGTTGCGCTGCCACTACTGTGATTTCCAGCGCGCGGTAGCGGTGCCCTGCGGGTCCTGCGCCAGCACCGACTATAGGCGGATCGGCGTTGGCACCGAGCAGCTGGAGAAGGCCGTCGAAGACGCTTTCCCGAAGGCTCGTGTGGCAAGGCTCGATCGAGACACGGCTTCGGGCGAGGGCGTCGAGGTCTTGCTCAATCGACTTCGCAGCGGAGACATCGACGTCTTGGTGGGAACACAGATGGTCACCAAAGGGCACGACATCGCAGGCGTCACCCTGGTCGGCGTAGCGCTGGCCGATCAGAGTCTCGCGTTCCCGGATTTTCGTGCTTCAGAACGGACTTTCCAATTGCTTGCCCAAGTTGCGGGCCGTGCGGGCCGTGCCGACACGCCCGGCGAAGTGGTTTTCCAAACCTTCCAGCCCGACCATCCCGCCGTGCGCTTGGCTGCCGCGCATGACTACCAAGGCTTCTACGACGAGGAGATCGCCGCCCGTGAAGAGGTCGGCTATCCACCTTTCGGTCGCTTGGTGAGCGTGCGTGTGCACGCCGGCGCCGAAGCCGAAGCCCGCGGCGCTACTCAACTGCTTGCGGACGCTGCGCGCCAGCACCAAGCCGTCAGAGATGGAGCTGTCCAAGTGCTAGGCCCCGCTCCGGCGCCTCTGCAGCGACTCCGAGGCCGCTATCACTACCGTCTTCTCCTGAAATCCCCCGATCGCAAGTTACTGCGCAACGTAGCGGCCCTCCTAGCGGCGCGCATCGACCAAGGCCTAGCTCCCGCCCACGCTACCTTGGACATCGACCCGCTCTAAGATCACCAGGGGGATGGGGCGGGCGACCGATCGAGCGTAGTCGCGCCAGTGTGGGTTGTAGCGCTCCGCTTTGGGCCAGATCTCCCGGAACTCGCTTTCGGTGGCGGGCCGGGCTCGGACCCGATGGGTCTCTTTGCCGATTTGGACGCTGGCAACGGGTCTCGCCTCGAGGTTGAGCCACCAGGCGGGGGCCGATTCCTTGCCGCCGTTGGAGGGATAGACGATGAGGTCGCTGCCGTGCGGCATGAAGACCAGAGGCGTAGTTCGCTGCACGCCACTTTTTCGTCCGGTCGTAGTGAGCAGCAGCACCATCCGGCCTAAGCCCACGCTGCCCACGAACCGACCGCCCAGCGCTCTGTACAACCGGGCATGTAGGCGTCCGAAATGCCGCCAATCGCGGCCGCTCATTCGGCCGCTTCCCGTTTGTCCTGACTCGTCGACCGCCGCGCTGCGTCTTCGGCCGCTAGGAAACCAAACGTTAGCGCAGGCCCGATCGTGCCGCCGGCGCCAGGGTAAGAGCGCCCCATGATGGACGCCGACGAATTTCCCGCCGCGTACAGACCCTGGATGGGCCGGCCATCTTCCGCAAGCACTCGGCTGTGTTCGTCGGTCACGAGGCCGCCCTTGGTTCCGAGGTCGCCTGGGTAGATCTGCACGGCGTAAAATGGACTGGTTTCGACCGGCCCGAGCGAACAGTTGGGTTTTACGTTCGGATCTCCGTAGTAGCGATCCTGTGCGCTCCAGCCGCGGTTGTAGTCCGGATCCTCGCCTTTGACTGCGTGCGCGTTGAACCGTGCGATCGATGCCTTCGTCGTCGCCGCGGGAATCTCGAGTTGAGCACAGAGATCTTCGAGCGTGTCGGCTTTGTAGAGAAAGTTGCCGTCCCGATATCGGCGCGGGAGCTGCTTGTCGGGCATGACTTTGCCCGGTGCAACGGGTCCGGCGATCGATGATTTCCGGTAGGTCGCATCGAAGATGTGGAACCAGCGAGGCTTTGCGGCGCCCGTTTTCGCCACGTCGTCATACATTCCATTGACTACGTCGATGTACGGCGCCGCCTCGTTGGTGAATCTCTTCCCGTCCTGGTTCAGGAACAGCCCGTGCGGCAGGCTCTTTTCGACGACCAGCACCCAGGAGAACGGCGACTTGGGCACCAGGGAGACTGGGGTCCACCAGGCTTCGTCCATGAGCGCGAGCGCACCGCCTGCATCGTGCCCCATTCGAATGGCATCACCGGTGTTCGAAGGAGCTCCTGCCGTCCACTCGGTGGTGATGGGGTGGCGTTGATACTTGAGCCGCATCTCGAGGTTCCGTGAAAAGCCACCCGCCGCCAGGACGATGCCGCGTTCTGCTTTTACACGAAGCGATTCACCTTCGCTGTGGACCAGCGCTCCGACCACCTTTCCATCCTCGATCACCAAGTCCTCGACGCTGGTGTTGAGCCACATCGGCACCTTCCGCTCTTTGAGCGACAACATGAGCCGGCCCATCAATGAGTTCCCCGCGCACAGCTTGGTGTCTCGCCCCCATCGCTTGCGCTTGAAGTGGCGCAGCGTGTACAGGAACATCTGCCAAGCCATGAACAACATGGTCCTAAAGCCGACGCCGATCGCGGCCTGAGCTTCCTTCGCGGTAATTCCGAATTTTCCGAGAATCTGCGACTGCGGGTGCGGCCTTCTCAGTCGAATCAAGTCCTCACGAAGCTTCGCGCCGTCGAACGGCATCGGATCCATCGATCGACCACCCGGTCGTCCGCCCGGTGCTTCGGGGTAATAGTCGGTGTACTTGGCCAGCGGGACGTAACGAACGTGCGTCTTGTCGTGCAGGTAGTTCAGAACCCTCTTGCTCTCGCGAATGTACAGCCAGAGGCGATCGTCAGGCACCTCGCCTTTCGTGATGTGCTTTAGATACTGGAAGCCATCTTCGTCGGAATCCGGGATGCCCTCCTTCATCATGCCCGGGTTGTTTGCGACCCAGCAGACGCCGCCAGACATCGCCGAGTTGCCGCCGTAGAGCTCGCTCTTCTCGACCAGAAGGACGTCCAATCCTAGGTCGTGCGCTCGCACCGCGGCCGCCATGCCGGCAGCGCCACTTCCCATCACGAGCAAGTCGACTTTCCGGTCCCAGTCCACCATCGTGGCGCTCCTTTGCTTCGAATCGGTGCGCAAGAATAGAACATGTTCTAGCGTCGCCGCCGTGTCAAACGCCCCGGATCTTGCGGTAGCCCATGACGGGCGCTAGAAAATATGAGGCTTTCCAAGGTGTTGAGCGGTCAGCCGCTCGGAGGTTCTCCGTTGATTCGCCCCATTCTCTTCTACCCAGACAAACGTCTCCGCGAGCCCGGCAAAGAGGTCGAGGTGTTCGATGCCGAGCTGCATCAGCTCATCGAGGACATGGCGGAGACCATGTACGCCGCCCCTGGCGTAGGGCTGGCCGCCCCGCAGATCGGGGTGTCAAAACGCCTTTTCATCGTGGATGTCGCCACCGATGAGGACGAGCCAAGCGATCTTCGCGTGTTCATCAACCCCGAGATCATCGCCACGGAGGGCGCTACCACGTTCAACGAGGGCTGCCTTTCGTTCCCAGGCATCCGCGAAGACATCGAGCGCGCCGAGCGCGTCACCGTGCGCGCGCGCGACAAGGACGGCAATCCGTTCGAGCTCGAGGCCGACGGGCTATTGGCGATCGCGATCCAGCACGAGACCGATCACCTCAATGGCGAGCTGATGATCGACCATCTCAGCGTTTTGCGTCGCCGGATGGTGCATCGGGCGATGACGAAACGGCCAGCGGCAGACGCCGCGCAGTGACAGCCCGTGCGAACGATTTTTTTTGGCAGCCCCGAGTTCGCGGTGCCGTGCCTAGAAGCGCTGCACGAGATCAGCGAGATTGCCGCGGTGATTTCCCAGCCGGATCGCCCAGCGGGGCGTGGCTTGGCGATGCGGCCCCCTGCCGTGAAGAAGCGGGCCCAGGAGCTTCGGCTCGATGTGTGGCAGCCGACGAAGGTTCGGACGCCAGCGTTCGCCCAAGAGCTTCGATCGCTCCATGCCGAGCTGGCCGTCGTGGTGGCGTACGGGAGGATTCTCCCGCGGGACGTGCTCGAGGCCCCGCGTCGAGGATGCCTGAACGTCCATGCTTCGTTGTTACCACGATGGCGCGGGGCGGCCCCGATCCAATGGGCGATCGTGCACGGGGACACGACGACCGGTGTGACACTCATGCAAATGGATGAGGGGATGGATACCGGCCCGATCCTCGCCACGACGTCGACGCCCATTGGAAGAGATGAGGATGCGGCAGCCCTGGCCGAGCGACTGTCGAAAATGGGCGCCGAGCTCCTACGCCGAGAGCTTCCACGTTACGTCGCCGGCAAGCTGGCGCCGCGACCGCAAGACGATCGGGCCGCGACCATGGCGCCACTTCTGACGAAAGAGCACGGCCGGATCGACTGGAACAAATCGGCTCGAGCCGTGCACAATCAGATCCGCGGCATGAATCCTTCGCCTGGAGCACACACGCGTCTCGGAGAGCGACACATCAAGGTGCACCGGGCCGTTGCCACAACGCTCGACCCGGGCGACGCAAGCCCTGGCACGGTGATTGCGCTCGATGCAGTGGGCATCCTAGTTGCATGCGCCGAGGGCACCCTCGAGATTGTAGAGCTTCAAGAGAGCGGGCGAAAGCGCATGGATGCGCGGGCTTTCGCGACTGGGCGTCGAATTGGTGTCGGCGATCGTTTTTCGAGTGAAGGGAAGAATGCGTGAAGATCTACACGAAGACAGGCGATTCCGGCGAAACCGGTCTCTTTGGCGGAGCGAGGGTGTCGAAAGCCTCGCTTCGCGTCCGGGCCTATGGTGAGGTCGACGAGCTGAACAGTGCGATCGGCTGGGTTCGCGTGCAGGTTGAAGACCCGGAGCTCGACGCGCTCCTCAATCGAATTCAGAATGATCTGTTTGAAGTTGGAGCAGAGCTTGGCTCGACCGAGGACAGAAAAAAGAAGAGCGCAATGCCTCTCATCGCGGAAGCACAGGTCGAAGCCCTCGAACGGGCCATCGACGAGTATGAGCAGGGCCCGCCGGCGCTCACGTCCTTCGTCTTGCCCGGCGGGAGCGAGAGCGCTGCGCGGTTCCACCTTGCGCGCTGTGTATGCCGTCGTGCCGAACGCTCGCTCGTCGACCTCGGCGCTCAGGAATCGGTCCGGGGAGAGCTTTTTCGCTACATCAATCGCCTGAGCGATCTGCTCTTCGTCCTGGCGCGCTACTCGAATCACGTTGCGGGAGTCGCAGACATTCCTTGGAAAGGTCAGAGCGCCTAAGGCATGTCATCCTGATCGAGCGAGAGCTCACGTATTCCGACCCGGCCGTCCGTGAGCACGTCGCCAGGCAGGTCGAGGCCCTGCCGCATTTCTTCGATCGCTTCATACAGCTCGGCGCGCTCGTCTGACAGCCGGCGAATGATCGTAGATCCCCAGCGACGCTTCGCTCGAATCTTGATGGATGTCCATGTGCGTGACACCAGCTCCAGGTATACCAGGGCCAGCGCGCCCCCAAGCGCGCCGATCAAGAACGTAGTGATCCCGGCGGCCCATGGCGCGCGAGGAATCCCCGCAAACGACTCGTGCAACTCGATTTGCCCCAGGCCGACGAGTAGCGCGGCAAGCAACCAGGCGAGTGGGAAAAGGATGAGGCCAGCTAACAGCTTGATCGTGGCGGTGTCCTTATATTGCTTCGACGCTAAGCGAGAGATCAGATTGATCAGGAAGTAAGGGCCGGCGTTGATCAGGGACCCCAAGACGAGAACCGGCGGAAATACTAGGAAGACGACGGCCGCCTGAACGAGCAGGACGAGCGGTAGCCACTTAGATTCGATGGGCGGTGGTTTGTCGAGGTCGTCGTCCTCGAGCTTCACCTCGAGGAGCGCCTTGTCATACGCGGAGACGCGAGTCAGCAAGTCCTGCACTTCGTCGGGCTCGGTTGCCAGGCGCGCATAATACGCTTTCCAGACCCTAGCCATCCCTAGAGAGCGCTCGCGCATGCCCGCCGCTTTGAGGCTGACACCAGCTCGTTTGGCGCGCTCCGCTCGCATCAGCGTCCGTACGCGGTGCATCAGTTGGTTCAGCTCCCAGCTTTCAGTCGCGTGCGTGACCTCCTGGAGGACAGGCTCTAGGACTCGAGTCAGCTCGCTGCTTCGAGCGCGTAGCGCCTCGGCGTCGCCGACGGGAATCGGCGTCGTGAGCTGGGCCGGGAGCTCCAGCGGGGCATGGAACTCGACCAGGACGTCCGACCGGAAAGAAGTCTTGTCGTCGTAGTGCAGCCCCACTGGGATGATCACGGGTGCAACACCGCGATCTGAACAGAGCTGCTTGGCGCGGTAGTAGAGCCGTGCGGCGCCCGTCTTGAGCTCCTGAAGAAAAGGGTCGTCGTGACTGACTCCTTCGGGAAACAACGCCGCGAACTTGCCGTCGCAGATCGCTTGCGCCAGTTCGTCGAGGCTCTCGCGATTCGCTCTGCGCCGGGTCTCCTCGTCACCGTCCATCGAATCCGACGCCCGGTAGATCGGGACCGTCCCGAGCGCACGCATGAGACGTCCCACGATCGGCCACTGGAAGAGCCCGTGCCGAGCGCCAAACACGACCGGCCTTGGAAGGCAGCTGATGATGAGCGCCGGGTCGACCAGCCCATTGGGGTGCCACGCGATCAAGACGCCGCCGCCGACCTCCGGCACGTGCTCCACGCCGCTGATCTCGATGCGCCGGAAAAACAGCCCCACCAGAAAACGCACCAACCGCACGGCGCTGCTTCTGGTGACTTCCATCGGAACATACTATCGCAACAAAACGGGCACTGTCCCCTTTTGCCTATACGCGCTAGACCCGGCGGATCATGAGACGCGCGCCCGTTGTGATGTCGTTGTGGATGCTCGCCATCTGCTGCGCGGCATGCGAAAAGAAGGCGAAGGAGGCTGTCCTCGATCCCGCTCCGGTCGGAGCGTTCGCCGAGGCGTCGGGATCGGCCGAGCTCGTCGGCACGGAGACTTGCCGCTCTTGCCACGAGGCCGAATACGGTGACTGGCTCGGCTCTCACCACCAGCTCGCCATGCAGAAGGCGACTCCAGAGACCGTCCTCGGCAACTTCGAGCAGGTCACCTCGGCGTACTACAAGGAAAAGGTCCGGTTCCTTCGAGACGCAGACTCATTGTCTGTGGAGGCATTGGACGCGGATGGGAAACGCAGACGTTTTCCGGTGATCTATACCTTTGGCGTCCAACCTCTTCAACAATATCTCGTCGAGGTCGAGCCAGGGCGACTTCAAGCTTTCCCGTTTGCCTGGGATACGCGGCCCAGCGCGCAGGGTGGCCAACGTTGGTTTCACCTGCAGCCGGACGAGTACATCGAACCGGGCGATCCGCTCCACTGGACCGGACCGAGCTACAACTGGAACTACTCGTGCGCCGATTGCCATTCGACCGCGGTGAAAAAGAATTATGTTCGTGCATCGAAGCGCTACTTGACGGAGTACTTCGAGATCAACGTGGGGTGTGAGGCCTGCCATGGGCCGGGCTCCCGACACATCGCGCTCGTCCGGGCAAAGGTCGCGAGCATGCCGTCCAACAGTGGTTTCGATCGCCGTCTGCCCTCGCCCGACGAGCGCCCCTGGGCGTTCGTCGATGGGCGCAACATCGCGATCCTTGCCAGCGTTCAGCCGAGCGACGAGCCTCTGGCCTGCGCCCCCTGTCATTCGCGGCGCGCCGACCTCGGAGGAGACGATGGCGGTTATCACGACCGTTACCGTCTGGCCACTCTCGACGAATCGCTGTACTTCGCTGACGGGCAGATCGAAGACGAGGTCTACGTCTACGGCTCCTTCCTACAGAGCAAGATGCATGCCGCCGGCGTGGTTTGCAGCGACTGTCACGAACCCCACGGCGCCATTCTCCGGGCGAAGGGAAACGAATTGTGCGTTCGCTGCCACCGAGCCGAGACATTCGATGGCCCGCAGCACCATTTCCACGTGACCGGCACTTCCGGAAGTCTTTGCACCGGCTGCCACATGCCTCAGCGAACCTACATGCGAATCGACGAGCGCGCCGACCACCGGCTTGGCATTCCACGTCCTGGTCTGTCCAAGCAGATCGGCGCTCCCGATGCATGTACGGGCTGCCACCAAGATCGGAGCCAAAGCTGGGCAGAAGCTCAGATCACCAAGCATTTCCAAACCCGGGCGCCCGACAAGTTCGCGCAAGCGCTTTACCGCGGGCGAAACCAACAGAGCGGGGGTGAAGCGGGGTTGTCGGAGATCATTGCTATCGGGTCTGCCCCCGCTATCGTCCGAGCGACCGCCTTGCTCGAGCTCCGAAATCTGGGCTCGCCAGCGCTCCCGGCCTTGTTGATGCGAGCCGGGAACGACCCGAACCCCATCGTGCGACGGTCGGTCGCTCTAGCATCGCGCGAGCTCGCACCGAACGAGCGGGTCGAGTTGGTCCGCCCCCTGCTTCGCGATCCGGTTCGCACGGTCCGCATCGAAGCGGTCGCATCGCTGCTCGGGGTCGACGCCCGTGGCTGGAGCTCGGCTGACCTCGCGGCACTCAAGCGGGCCACGGAGGAGTACATCGAGGCGAGATCGTTCAATGCAGATCGGGGCGAGGGGCTGGTGGACTTGGCGAACGTCGCGATGATCGCCGGCGATTTCAAGCTTGCCGAGGCGAACC
>JBAVOF010000356.1:0-2038 GCA_049691835.1 Polyangiales bacterium | reverse complement strand
CTCGTAGAGAGCTCAACCTCGCTAAGCCGGATTCGCACCATGCGACGGTCGCCTTCGACTTGGATGCCGTCGGCGTCCACCCGTGCCGTAAAGGCGATCGGAGCGCCGAGTGCGTGGGCGCTGCCCCGAACGCGCAGGCCGGGGCTCTCGGGCTCGATCTGCAGGCTAACCTTGTCGGACAGCCGCGCCACGCGTTCCCGTATCAGCGACAGGGGAAGGGTCACCCGGCCGCCGAGCGCTTGCACCAGCGAATGGAGCGCAAAGGCAGGGGTTGGTCGGCGGGTTTCCGTCATCGGAGCCGCGGCGAAGATGACACGGAAGCCACAGGGAGACACCCCCGATTTGGATGAATTCATGCGAGCATGGCGCGCATGACGCTCCGCATCCTCCTCCTAGCCATGACCGCTCTACTCACCGCCTGTTCCGAGCCGGAGCACCCGGCCCAAAGCCCAGCAGCAGGCGAAGGGGACGTACATCCCTTGCTCGAAGCGCAGAGCGATGAATTTCGGCGTGCGGTGTACAGGGTAACCGAGGGCGTCTACCAGGCTGTGGGCTTTGGGATCGCCAACTCGATCATGGTCGAGGGAGACGCCTGCGTGTTCATCGTGGACGTGATGGGGTCGGTGCAAACCGCAGAAGCGGTAAAGGCCGCGTTTGACGAGATTTCCCAGAAGCCGATCGGCGCGTTGATCTACACGCACAACCATGCCGACCACGTCATGGGTGGGCTCGGCTTCGTACCGGGAGGCGATGTCCAGGTCTACGCGCACGAGAGCACCAACGATTACATCAATCGCGTCGCCAACGTGATTCGGCCGATTCTCAGCGTGAGAAGCAGCAGAATGTTCGGGACTTACTTGCCGCGTGAGGGTGGGGATCGGATGGAGAACGTGGGCCTTGGTCCGTTCGTCGAGACGCTCGATCCCGCGATGACCATCGGGTTGATCCGTCCCAACACGACCTTTTCCGATGAGCTCAGCACCGAGATCTGCGGAGTTCGGGTCGAGCTGCACCACGCGCCCGGCGAAACACCTGACCAGCTCTTCGTCTGGCTTCCGGAACTGGGGGTGCTCATGCCCGGCGACAACGTCTACAAGGCCTTTCCGAACCTGTACACCATCCGTGGCACCGAGTACCGGGACGTACTTCACTGGGTTCATAGCCTGGACGAGATGCGACGCTTGGAGCCGACGCACCTGGTCCCCAGTCATACACGCGCGGTTTCAGGACGCGCGGAGGTCGCGGAGATTCTCACGGCGTATCGCGATGCAATTCAGTTCGTCCACGATCAGACGCTACGCGGGATGAACCGCGGCCTATTGCCCGGTGAGCTCGTCGAGACCGTGAAGCTCCCACCGCACCTGCGCAGTCACCCCTACCTGCAGGAGCTTTACGGGACGGTTGCTTGGTCGGTTCGCGCCGTGTTCGACGGGTATCTCGGCTGGTTCGATGGTGACGCGGCCACGCTCGAGCCTGCCAGTCTCGGCGAGCGGGCGGCCGGCATGGCATCGTTGGCCGGTGGTACCGACGGTCTCGTTCGCGCCGGGCGAGAGGCGATCAGCCGGGCGCAGTTCGCATGGGCTGCCGAGCTTGCGAATCACGTGCTCCGGCTCGAGCCGGGCTCGGCGGCGGCGAAGCAGCTGAAGGCCGACGCGTTGCGGGCCATGGGGCGGCGGCAGATCAATGCCAACGCCCGAAACTACTACCTCACGCAGGCTCGCGAGCTCGAAGGGAGCGTGGAGATCAAGCACGACGTGAGGCCGCAGAACGCGCTCTCGTTCGTGAGCACGGTCCCGATCGGCCGGTTCGTCGCGGCCATGCCGGCCAATCTCGTCTACGAACGAAGCGTCGACAAGGACATCCTGGTCGGCTTTCGCTTTCCAGATGTCGGCGAGGAATACGGGATCCACGTCCGCCGCGGCGTGGCGGAGTTCCAGGACCGCTTTCCCGATGACCCCGATCTGACCATCACGGTCGACTCGGCGGTCTGGCGCGAGCTCGTGCTCGGTCTGCGCAACCCGGTCCGGGCGTTCGCTTC
>JBAVOF010000355.1:0-8081 GCA_049691835.1 Polyangiales bacterium | reverse complement strand
GCCGGCGTCATCTCCAAGATCATTGAGTAAGACCATGGCAGCGAACAAAATTCGGATTCGACTCAAAGCTTACGATCACCGATTGCTCGACCAATCGGCGACGGAAATCGTCGATACGGCGAAGCGCACCGGTGCGCGGGTCGCGGGTCCGATTCCGCTGCCCACACGCATCAACAAATACACCGTGCTGCGTGGGCCCCACGTGGACAAGAAGTCGCGAGAGCAGTTCGAGATTCGGACTCACAAGCGCTTGTTGGACATCTTGGACCCCACGCAGCAGACACTCGATGCCCTCATGAAGCTGGATCTTTCGGCGGGCGTCGACGTCGAGATCAAGTCGTAAGGCGGTAGCTGTATGCCAAAGGTGAAGGTTTACAACTTGAGCAAGAAGGGCGTCGGAGAGATGGAGCTCTCGGACAGCGTCTTCGATGCAACCGTGAACGAGAGCCTCCTCTACGACGTTCTCAAGGCCCAGCTCGCGAGTCAGCGGAAGGGCGCCGCTTCGGCCCAGACACGGGCGGAGGTCAGTGCGACCAAGCGCAAGATGTACAAGCAGAAGGGCACAGGAAGCGCCCGGCATGGTTCCAAGCGCGCCCCGATTTTCGTCGGGGGCGGAACGGCGCATGGCCCGAAGCCTCGTGACTTCGGCTACCGGCCCCCCCGCAAGATGCGGCTGGGAGCGCTCAAGGGAGCGCTGAGCCTCAAGCTTCGAGAGGGTCAGCTATTGGTGGTCGCGGACTTCGAGCTCGACGAGATCAAGACCAAGAAGCTCGCCGAAGTGCTCGATAAGCTAGAGGTGAACGGCAGTGCGCTGATCGTAGACCGCAAAGAGAACGAGAAGCTTCGTCTGAGCGCGCGGAACTTGCAGAACCACTCGGTTCTGCCACCCGAGGGAGTGAACCTGTACGACCTGCTTCGCCATGAGCATCTCGTACTCACGCAAACTGCAGTGCAAGCCCTGGAAGCAAGGTGTCAGTGATGCATGCCGAGCAAGTCATCAAGCGCCCCCTTTACCTCACGGAAAAAGGCTCCCAGTTGCGCGAGCAGGAGAACAAGTACACCTTCGAGGTCGACCTCGACGCGAACAAGCTCCAGATCAAGGACGCCGTCGAGACTTTGTTCAAAGTCACGGTGAGCGACGTCCACACCCTGGTCATGCGTGGTCACATGCGGCGCATGGGCAAAGGGTTCGCGAAAACACAAAACTGGAAGAAGGCCATCGTCACGCTCCGTGAGGGTGAGACGATCGACTTCTTCGAAGGCGTTTGAACATGGCAATCCGCAAATTCAATCCCACGTCACCGGCCCGACGCTTCTACGAATCGCCGGACTTCGGCATGATCACGCGAGGGAAGCCCGAAAAGAAGCTTCTGGACGCGAAGAGGCAGACCGCCGGGCGCAACAATCAGGGTCGCATCACCTCGCGCTTCCGTGGAGGCGGTCACAAGCAGCGCTACCGCAAGGTTGATTTCAAGCGAAACAAGATCGGCGTGCCGGCGACCGTGAAGGCGATCGAGTACGATCCGAACCGTTCGGCTCGCATCGCGCTCGTCCACTATGCGGACGGGGAGAAGGCCTACATTCTGGCGCCCGATGGGCTCGAGGTCGGTCAGCAGGTCCTTTCCTCGCGCCACGCAGATGTGAAGCCGGGTAATGCCATGCCGTTGCGCCACATGCCGCTCGGCACGATGGTCCATAACATCGAGCTCAAAATCGGGAAAGGCGCGCAACTCGTGCGCTCGGCAGGGACTGCAGCCCAGCTCATGGCCAAGGACGGCAACTACGCTCAGCTTCGCCTACCATCCGGCGAGGTCCGGATGGTACACCTCAATTGCCGCGCAACGGTCGGGCAGGTCAGCAACTCACAACACGCGCGTTTCTCTCTCGGCAAGGCTGGCCGTAGCCGCTGGCTTGGGCGCCGACCTCACAACCGTGGCGTCACCATGAACCCAGTCGATCACCCGATGGGTGGCGGCGAGGGCCGCACCTCCGGCGGACGTCATCCCTGCTCGCCGTGGGGACAGCTCGCCAAGGGCCTCAAGACCAGGAACAACAAGGCGACCGACAAGCTCATCGTTCGTCGGCGGAAGAGTAAGTAATGGCGCGTTCAGTAAAAAAGGGTCCGTTCATCGACCAGCATCTCGAAGACAAGGTCGAAGCGGCAAACAAGACCGGCGACAAGAAGTTGATTCGCACTTGGTCGCGCCGGTCCACCGTTACGCCCGATTTCGTAGGGCACACTTTCGCCGTTCACAACGGTCGCAAGTTCATCACCGTGTTCGTCACCGAGAACATGGTCGGCCACAAGCTAGGTGAGTTCGCGCCGACCCGCACGTTCGGCGGTCATGCGTCGGATAAGAAGGGCGGCCGCAAGGTCAACCCGATGACCGGGAAGAAGTAACTATGGAAGCGGTTGCAAAAGCACGGTTTCAACGGATTTCGCCTCGCAAAGCACGGGTCGTGCTCAACATGGTCCGTGGGAAGAACGTAGCTGAGGCCCTCAATGAGCTCCGTTTCACGACGAAGTCGGCTGCTCCCATCGTGGCGAAGGCCATTGGTAGCGCCATCGCCAATGCCAAGCAGAAAAACGAAGACATCAATCTCGATGCACTGTTCGTGAAGACGGCGTTCGCGGACATGGCCCCGAATCAACACATGCGGCGCTGGCGGCCGCGCGCCCAGGGTCGTGCCACCCGTGTGGTCAAAGGAATGAGTCACATCACCGTCGTCGTGAGCGATGGGGAAGAGAGCTGAACCGTGGGTCAGAAAGTACATCCTTTTGGTTTCCGTCTCGGCGTCGTGAAGACGTGGAAGTCCAAGTGGTACGAGGACAAGAATTACGCCAAGTGGCTTCATGAGGACCTGAAACTCAAAAGCGCGATCCGGAAGAAGTTTGCGCATGCAGGCATCGCTGACATCGAGATGGAACGTGCCGCGAACAAAGCCAAGGTCGTCATCTACACCTCACGGCCGGGCATCATCATCGGCAAGCGGGGCGCGGGTGTCGAGCAGCTCAAGGACGACTTACAGAAGCTCACCCAGAACGAGCTATTCCTCGACATTCAGGAGGTTCGCAAGGCAGAGACCAACGCGCAGCTCGTTGCAGAGAACATCGCCACACAGCTGGAGCGGCGTGTCGCATTCCGCCGAGCGATGAAGAAGGCCGTGCAGACAGCGATGAAGTTCGGCGTAAAGGGAATCCGAGTGACAGCCTCGGGCCGCCTAGGCGGGTCCGAAATCGCACGAACGGAATGGTATCGCGAGGGCAGGGTACCGCTTCACACGCTTCGTGCCGACATCGAATACGGTGAGGTAACCGCTCACACGAAGGCCGGCACGGTCGGCATAAAGTGCTGGATTTTCAAGGGCGAGCAGCTTCCGCAGCGCCCCGGTGCCGGTGCCGTCGGGGCCCGAGTCTAAGGACGAACCATGCTTCAACCAAAGAAAACCAAGTTCCGCAAACAGATGAAGGGTCGCATGCGCGGCAAGGCGTACCGGGGCGGCAAAGTTTCGTTCGGTGACTTCGGCCTGCAAGCGATCGAACCTGGCCGGATCAGCCAACGCCAGATCGAAGCCGCTCGTATGACGATTCAGCGGAAGGTGAGTCGCCAGGGGCAGCTCTTCATTCGCATCTTTCCCGACAAACCCATCACCAAGAAACCGCTCGAAACTCGTATGGGCAAGGGCAAAGGGAGCGTCGAGGGCTGGGTGGCTGTCGTGAAGCCCGGGCGCATGTTGTACGAAATGAAGGGGGTCCCCGAGGCCCTGGCACGCGAAGCGTTCGCGCTCGCCGCACACAAGCTTCCGCTCAAGACGACGTTCCGGTCGAGGGAGTCTGAGCTATGAAACCAGAAGACATCCGCGCAAGTACGATCGAAGAGCTTGCGATTCTCGAGGGCGATCTGCGCCGTCAGTTGTGGAAAGCACGCTTCGACAATCACACCAATCAGCTCGACGATACGAGCTCCGTCCCAAAGCTTCGCCGGGATCTCGCCCGCGTGAAGACCATTCTCACCGAGCGCAGCGCTGAAGCGGCGAACAAGGAGTGATCGGCCATGACTGCTGCTGAGCCAGGACAACCGACCCCGAAGGCCGCCAAAGAGCGCGCTGCTCGACGTCGCTTGGTCGGACGCGTCGTGAACGAGACGCGCCACGAGGGGCGGGCCCAACAGACGGTCGTGGTGGAGGTAATCCGCCGCGCCCGCGACCCGTTCTACGGTAAGTACGTGAAGCGCAAGAAGAAGTTCCACGCGCACGACGAAGCCAACGAATACCGGACCAACGATGTGGTCGAGATCCGCGCCTGCCGCCCGCGCTCCAAAACGAAGCGCTGGGAGGTCATCCGTCTGGTCGAGAGGCCGCCCGAGGTATAGCGATGATCCAAACAGAAACACAACTGGACGTGGCCGACAACAGCGGCGCAAAGCGAGTCGCCTGCATCAAGGTGCTCGGTGGCTCGCGTCGTCGGTATGCCGGCCTGGGCGACATCATCGTCGTCTCCGTGAAGGAAGCCCTTCCGACTGCACGCGTGAAGAAGGGCGAGGTCGCCCGCGCGGTGGTGGTGCGCACGAAACGTGAGTACCAACGGCCCGACGGCACCTACATCAAGTTCGACACCAATAGCGCCGTGTTGATCACCAAAGACAACGAGCCAATCGGCACCAGAATCTTTGGACCCGTCGCGCGCGAGCTCCGCGCGAAGCGTTTCATGAAGATCGTTTCTCTCGCACCGGAGGTGGTGTGATGAGTGCGCGCATCAAGAAGGGCGACATGGTCCAGGTCATCGCTGGCAAGGACCGCGGCCAGAAGGGTCGCGTTCTTCAAGTCGTGCGGGCGGATTTATTCCTCGTCGAGGGGGTCAATCGGGTCAAGCGCCATCAGAGCCCGCGTCGCTTCACCGAGGCCGGCATCGTCGAAAAAGAGATGCCAATTCATGCGTCCAACGTGATGCTGGTCGACCCGAAGACCGAAGAACGCACGCGCGTTCGCATCGAAGCCGATAAGAAGGACCCCGAGAAACGCGTCCGCGTAGCCGTGAAGAGCGGCTCGGTCCTGGATTGAGGTCGCCATGAGTGCATACGAACCCCGACTCAGAACGAAATACAAAGAGCAGATCGTCCCTCAATTGATGAAGGACTTCGGCTTCAAGAACATCATGCAAGTTCCGAAGCTGGAGCGGATCGTCGTCAACATGGGTCTCGGCGAGGCCGTACAGAATGCGAAGCTGATCGAAACGGCCGTCGAAGAGGTCACGGCCATCACCGGACGAAAGCCGATCGTCACTCGCGCGAAGAAGTCGATCGCTACCTTCAAGCTTCGTGAGGGGATGCCCATTGGTGTGATGGTGACGCTTCGCGGCGAGCAGATGTATGACTTCCTGGACCGCCTCGTCTCAATCGCATTGCCACGAACACGAGACTTCAAGGGCATCAGCCCGAAGGCCTTCGACGGTCGCGGCAACTATACGCTCGGCATTCGCGAGCAAATTGTCTTCCCAGAAATCAACTACGACAGAATCGACCGTATCAAAGGCATGAACGTGACCTTTGTTACCACCGCAAAAACTGACGAACAGGGACGTGCCTTGCTGAAGTCCTTCGGCATGCCGTTCAGGAACTAGAGGACGCAGATGGCTAGTAAGCGCGCATTTGCCAAGATGGAAAAGACACTGAAGTTCTCGGTGCGACAACGAAACCGCTGCAAAGTATGCGGACGCCCGCGGGGTTATTACCGCAAGTTCGAGATGTGTCGCATCTGTCTTCGTAAATATGGGCTCGCGGGCGAGGTCCCGGGGCTCACGAAATCGAGCTGGTGAGGAGGTGCCGTCATGATGACCGATCCAATCGCTGACATGCTGACGCGCATCCGCAACGCCGCAGAGGCGCAGCACGAGCACACCGTCATCCCTTCGTCGAAGCTCAAGGCCCAACTGGCCGAGATCCTCAAGCAGGAAGGTTACATCGACGATTACCGGGTGGACGACGGGGTTCAGAACGTTCTCACGGTCTTTCTCAAGTACGGCCGCGATCGGCAGAGCGCGTTCGTGGGGATGCGCCGGGCGAGTCGCCCCGGACGGAGGTTCTACGTGGGGCACCATGAGATTCCACGTGTCCAGAATGGCATGGGCGTCGCGATTCTCTCGACGTCTGCCGGCATCATGACCGACCGCGATGCTCGCGATAAGCGAGTGGGCGGCGAGGTGCTGTTCGAGGTTTGGTGATGAGCGAAACGCAAACACAGAAGCAATCCAGAAACGGCAAGAAGCCCGTCGAAATCGCCAAAGGTGTGCAGGTTTCGATCAATGGCCGGGAAATCACTGCGAAGGGGCCCAAGGGCCAACTCAGTCACACCTTGCGTGCGGAGGTCTTGGTTTCTCAGGACGAAGGAAAGCTCTCGGTCCGGCCGGCGCCTGGTACGGGCAAGGTTGGTCTGCAGTACCAGGGCATGACACGCGCCATTCTCGGGAACATGGTCGAGGGCGTTGCCAACGGCTACAAGCTATCTCTCGACTTCCGAGGGGTGGGGTACCGCGCGGAGTTCAAGGACAAGCAACTCAAGATGACCGTTGGGCTCTCGCATCAGCCCGTGTTGGACATCCCCGCTGCGGTGAACATCAAGATCGAGACGATCGACGAGGCGGGGACCAAGTTTCCGCGAGTTCACCTCGAGTCCCCAGACAAACAACTCATCGGCCGCGTCGCGGCGAGAATCCGCCAGATGCGACCCCCGGAGCCGTACAACGGCAAGGGAGTGCGTTACACCGGCGAGCGCATTCGCGAGAAGGCTGGCAAGGCCGGAAAGGCCGGAGGCTGATCATGCACAAGAAACTGACAGGACGCGATCGACGCAAATTGCGAATCCGCAAAAAGGTGCACGGCACGCCGGAACGCCCTCGGCTTTGCGTCTTTCGTAGCTCGAAGCACATCTACGCGCAGGTCGTCGACGACACAAAGGGTACCACGATTGCCCACGCCTCGAGCGTCGTAGCCAATGCCGCGGGGAACAAGGTCGACGTCGCCAAGTCTGTTGGCAGTGCTGTGGCCAAGGCATGCATCGACAAAGGGGTCGAGCAGGTCGTGTTCGACCGTGGCGGTTATCGATATCACGGACGCGTGCGCGCATTAGCCGAATCGGCGCGCGAAGCGGGTCTGAAGTTCTGAGGACTAGATGGCATACAAAGACCAAATCATCGATCCAAGCTCGCTGGAAGATCTCACCGAGCGCGTGATCTTCATCAATCGTGTCGCCAAAGTCGTGAAGGGCGGCCGGCGGTTCAGCTTCAGCGCCCTCGTCGTCGTCGGCGACAGCAACGGTCACGTCGGGGTGGGCATGGGTAAGGCCAAAGAGGTACCCGAGTCGATTCGCAAGGGTACCGATGCTGCCAAGAGGAATCTGTTCAAGGTTCCGCTTACGGGCCGTACGATTCCCCACAAGATCGTGGGTCATTCAGGTGCCGGTCGAGTCGTTTTGCGGCCGGCTTCCGAGGGCACCGGGGTCATCGCAGGTGGGGCGATGCGACCTGTGCTCGAAGCAGCAGGCGTCAAAGACGTTCTGGCGAAGATCCTCGGAACGACGAACGCCTACAATGTGGTCAACGCCACGGTTGCGGCGCTCAAGGAGCTCGAATCGCCCAACGAAGTGGCTCGCCGTCGCGGCCGTCGTAGGGGTGACATTCAGCAACACGAACATGGGCCCAAGGCGGAACGTCCTGCCGAGCCTGCCGAAGCGCCTGTCGTCGAGACGAGCGCGCTGTAAGAGAGGCAGTCATGATCGCGAAGAAACTCAAGATAACGCAGACCAAGAGCGAAATCGGGCGAATGGACAAGCAGCGACGCGTGCTTCGTGGTCTTGGCTTGCGTGGACCTCACACCGAGGTCGTCGTGGACAACACTCCGGCGTTCCGTGGAATGGTCAAGAAGGTGCTGCACCTCGTCGAAGTTGAGGAAGTCAATGAGTGAGCAGAAAGAAACACCGATCCTCTCTCGGCTTCGCCCCGCACAGGGCGCGGTCCGTGGGAAGCGACGCAAGGGACGCGGGCCCGGCTCCGGTCTCGGCAAGACCGCGGGACACGGCCAAAAGGG
>JBAVOF010000354.1:0-1548 GCA_049691835.1 Polyangiales bacterium | reverse complement strand
CGACGCGATCGGCGTGAGCTTGAGACGCGTCGTCAATCTCCCGCGCGTCTAAAGGTTCCACCGGGAAGGCCCCCAGGCTCGTGGGGTCCGTTGGCATCGCGCCGACCCCGTACGCAAGACCCGGCTCCCGCTTTTCCGCTCACGCCAGGCACTGGTGATGACGGTGTGTCTCCGGGCCTACTTCGACACGATCCTCGCGTTCTATCCGTTCTTCGGCCTGCCGATCGTCCCGTCTCGCTTTCGGGCGCCTCGAACTCCCTGGCGCGATCTGGCGGGGACGCTCAACAAAAGCGGCTGATCTGAGCGAAATCCCCGCCATCTGGCTTGTTCATGGGGCCCACCAGTGCGTTGCTACCACTGCTGCGACCAGTTTCTGGGGCGTTGAAAGCGAGGCGACCGGTAGCAGGTGGCCATCCTGCTGGTCGCCGCCGCATTGATGCCAGCGCGCGACTCCGCGGCTGGTTTCACGCGGGAGGAACACTCAGGGGCCATGAACCTCTCGCTCAGAGCGACACTCCCCGCGCTACCCAGAGAGACCGCAAGGGGTTGTGATTGGCCGTCAGGTCTAGTCGCTCATGAACCAGGCGCGGACCTGAGCCTCGTGATCGATATAGGGCTCGCCCGAGACATCGACGACGACCTTGTCGATCGTGCCGCCGGTAAACCGGAACGGGGCCGTGTAGTCCGGTGTGACCGGAGAGGCGCTGTCGCGCCCGACGCAGATCCCGTCGCCCACCAGGCAGAAGACCCCGGGCTGGGTGACAATCTCGCCGCTGCCGACCTGCTGGTCATCCACATAGAGGCTTAGAGTTCCCGCGAAACCGGGCATCGCAGGATCTTCGTTCTGCCCCTTCATCGAGAACTCGGCCGTGTAGATGTGCCGCCCTGGAGCGATGTCGCGGTCGGCGACGACGTCCTGGACGTGGGTCCCGACCCAGTTGAACGCGTAGCGCAGGCGGCCATCCTTGACGTAGAGGCTGTGGCCGCCGGCAACGCCGCCGTGGGCGTAAATGACACCCTGCGTGTCCGTCGAATCGATCTCGACACCGGCGGCGATCTTGTAAGAGCGGCCGGTGATCCGCACGCCGCCCTCCTCGGGCACGTCGGCGCAGTCGGGGAAGTAGACATACTGCTCGCGATCCTTGCCGGCGTGCGGGCGCTCGGCGAGCACCTGCTCGAGCGCTGTGCGGTCGTCGAGCGGGAGGCCGTTGTAGATCCCGGCGTAGTAGAACCACAGGTCCTTGAGCTCGGCGAGGCGTACGGGCTCCTGCTCGGCGAGATCCTTGGACTGCGCTCGATCCTCGGCCAGGTTGTACAGCTCCCATCGGTCCTGATCGAACTTGCCCCAGCCGCTCAACGGCGGGTGCATCGTGCAGGCGAGCCAGCCCTGGTGATAGATCGATCGCTGGCCGAGCATCGCGTAGAACTGGGTCTGCTTGGCCGGAGCCTCTGCGTCGGTGATCGACGCGGCGAAGCTCTCTCCCTCGATCGGGCTCTGCAGATAGCCCTTGATCATCGCGGGCGGCTCGATGCCGAGCAGCTCATAGA
>JBAVOF010000353.1:0-2754 GCA_049691835.1 Polyangiales bacterium | reverse complement strand
GAATCGAGATCCGGGCGCCTCGGTGGACTCGTGCTATACGCCTGCCGCCGTGGCGCCTAGCCCGGCCCGAGAATGCGCAGGACAACACGGAGGTGATCGCGCAATGGCAGACTTTCCTCAGCCGACTTCCGGCACCCCGCTTCGCATGGGGGCTGATCAACATCTCGAAGTCCCAAACGATCCCATCATCCCGTTCATCGAGGGCGACGGCACCGGTCGCGACATCTGGCGGGCGTCGAAGCGTGTGTTCGACGCTGCCGTAGAGAAGGCCCACGGCGGTCAGAAGAAGATCGCCTGGTGGGAGGTCTACGCGGGCCAAAAAGCGTACGACAAGTTCGGAGAGTGGCTTCCCGAGCCGACGGTCGAGGGTTTCCGTGACTACCTCGTGGGCATCAAGGGCCCGCTGACGACGCCGATCGGAGGTGGCATCCGCTCGCTCAACGTGGCGCTTCGCCAGATGCTCGATCTCTACGTTTGCCTGCGTCCCGTCCGTTGGTTCGAGGGCGTGCCTTCTCCTGTGAAGAAGCCAGGGGAGGTCGACATCATCATCTTTCGTGAGAACACCGAGGACATCTACGCCGGCATCGAGTGGGAGGAGGGCACCGCTGATGCCAAGCGCATGATCGCGATACTCGAGAAAGAGTTCCCCGAAAGATTCAAGAAGATCCGGTTCCCGAACACGTCCGGTCTCGGCCTCAAGCCCGTCTCGAGAGAAGGCACCGAGCGGCTCGTGCGTGCAGCGATCGAGTTCGCGCTGACGCAGGGGCGCAAGAGCGTGACGTTGGTGCACAAGGGCAACATCATGAAGTACACTGAGGGAGCATTCCGTAACTGGGGCTTCGCGGTGGCCGAGCGCGAGTTCGGCGACAAGGTGTATACCTGGGGGCAGTGGGACCGCACGGTCGCCGAGAAGGGTGAAGAGGCGGCAAACGCCGAGCAGGCGGCTGCACAGGCGCGCGGCGCCGTCATCGTGAAGGATGCGATCGCGGACATCGCGCTTCAGCAAGTGCTCACGCGACCGCGTGAGTTCGAGGTCATCGCCACCCTGAATCTCAATGGCGACTACCTCTCCGATGCCCTTGCTGCGCAGGTCGGCGGAATCGGCATCGCGCCGGGCGGAAATGCCAACTACGTCACAGGCCACGCGATCTTCGAGGCGACTCACGGCACCGCGCCCAAGTACGCGGACCAGGACAAGGTCAACCCCTGTTCGGTCATTCTCAGTGGCGAGATGATGTTCCGTCACCTGGGCTGGGACGATGCAGCGGCCCTTGTGATCAAGGGGGTGGAGGGCGCAATCGGCTCCAAGCGCGTCACTTACGACTTCGCACGCCTCATGGACGGCGCCACGACGATCAAGTGCTCCGAGTTCGGGGACAACATCATCGAGCACATGGGCTGAGACTCGGCCCGCAGTAGAGACCACACCGAGGAGGCGAACGCCGTGAACATCCACGAGTATCAGGCAAAGGAACTCTACCGGAAGTACGGCATTCCCGTCCCGAAGGGGATCGCCTGCATGTCGGTCGAAGAAGCGACGGCTGCAGCGAAGAAGCTCATCCAGGAGACCGGCAACGAGGTGGTTGTCGTCAAGGCTCAGATCCACGCTGGCGGCCGGGGTAAGGCTGGAGGCGTGAAGGTGGTCAAAGGCGTGCAGGCTGCAACGGCTGCGGCTGCCGCGCTTCTCGGCAAGACGCTCGTTACGCATCAGACCGGTCCCGAGGGCAAGGTCGTGCAGCGCCTGCTCGTCGAGCAGGGACTTTCGATAAAGACCGAGCTCTACCTTGCGCTCGTCGTCGATCGTGAGAGCCGTCGGATTGCCATCATGGCATCCACCGAAGGCGGTATGGACATCGAAGAAGTTGCCGCGAAGACGCCCGAGAAGATCCACACCATCGCCATCGACCCCGCAGTCGGCCTACAGGGTTACCAAATTCGGCAGCTCGCGTTCGGGCTCGGCCTGTCCAAACAAGGGCAGAAGAGCTTCAGCACGCTGCTCACGCGGCTTGCGAAGCTCTTCGAGCAGGAAGATTGCTCGATCGCGGAGATCAACCCCCTCATCCTCACCGAGGACGAACAGGTCATCGCCCTGGACGCAAAGGTGAATTTCGACTCCAACGCCGAGTTTCGCCACGAGGATTTCTGGCGCTCGGTGCGCGACCTTTCCGAGGAGGCGCCGACCGAAACCGAGGCGAAAGAAGCCGGGCTCTCGTTCATTCAGCTCGACGGCAACATCGGTTGCTTGGTCAATGGTGCCGGCCTTGCGATGAGCACCATGGACACCATTAAATACTATGGCGGCGAGCCGGCGAACTTCCTCGACGTCGGAGGTGGCGCCAGTCAGGAAGCCGTGACCAAAGCGTTCCGGATCATCCTTCAGTCCTCGGCCGTCAAAGGGATTTTCGTCAACATCTTTGGCGGGATCATGCGGTGCGACACGATCGCAAACGGGATCGTTGCGGCCACGAGGGAGCTCGGCCTCGAAGTTCCACTAGTCGTTCGCCTCGAGGGCACCAAGGTCGAAGAGGGGCGGAAGATCCTCGACGAGTCCGGGCTGGCCATCACCTCTGCAGCCACCATGGCGGACGGCGCCAAGAAAATCGTCGAGCTGGCGAAGGGATAGGGCGATGTCGATTCTCGTTGATCAGGATACCAGGCTCGTCGTTCAAGGGATGACCGGTAGCGTCGGGCAGTTCCACACCGAGCAGATGCTCGCATACGGCACGAAGATCGTGGCGGGATGCACCCCGGGCC
>JBAVOF010000352.1:0-2005 GCA_049691835.1 Polyangiales bacterium | reverse complement strand
ATGCGACCCTTCGGCGCAACGATGCGGGTGCACCAGTTGCCAAAGCTGTCACGATAGGCCGCCATCGGGACCGGCGGGTCGACCACCAAGTCGTCACGACCGACGAGATCGGAAACGCGCGTGAAGTGGACGTTCAGGTTGAAAATCATGGGAGTTGGCTGCGGGCAGTCGTAGATTATTTCGAAGCCGACGCGAATTTGCATCATGGGTCTCCGGTATCCGCCAGGTGGGGCGCGCATGGCTGGCGGCGTAGGTGGTGGAAATAATGAATTTCGGTAAACCCCCGGCTTTGCCGGGTTGCGACCAGGGGACTGGGTGGTCGCACACAAATCCCAGCTCACAAGGGTAGGACAGGAAGTGCTGACTGTAAATGACAGTTGGTCCCTGCAGCATCCAGGTGCCCCTACCCGGACGTGCGGCGGAGTAATCCCAGGTGCGAAGCGCCGGGGACAATGATTCGAAGGCGGGTAGCCTCATCCGGCTCAGCGCGAGGGGAGGATGGAAAGGGTGAACGCCAGTGAAGAATCTACGGCAAGGCTCGTGACGCCGAAACTGCCAAAGAGGCTGATAGGCAGTGCCCACAGGCAAGCGGGTGGGACCCGGGTAGACCAGCGATCCAGGCGCTGCTCATAACACCCGTCGAGCTACAGATTCCACCCTACTGCATCCGTAACTTCGGTCCTCTCAACTGGGTAAGCCCCACTCACCGATCAGCACGCCGTCCAGCGTCGGCCCGCGGCGAGGACTATGTTCTGGTTGACCTCCAGTTCAATCCCGCTGTAGGCGCCGCGCGGGAAGCGCCGGCGCAAGTGCGAGGTCAGCCCGTCCCCCCTTTGCTGGCATAAGGGTGATTGCGTCGTACCCGGAGCTCCGGAGCGGATGCCGCGAGCGATGCCTTCCAGCGAGCGCACAGCTCGGCCTCCCCGTGCCGACCGGGGTCATAGAGCAAACCCACGTCGGCGCGGCGCACCTTACCGTCCAGCTCCGGAGTGAGGCTGTGCGACGCAATGTGGATCACGCGCTGGCCGCGCGACACTGCTTGCCTGACGAGACGCTCGACTTGCACGCGGTATGGCCGGTAGTGCTGCTCGACGAGCTTCGCGCGGAGCTTCGCCGGCGCGCCACGCATCGCCGCCGCGAAGCGTGGCGGATGACCGATCGAGCGATTGCGGTCGATAAGCAGACGGCTGATGGTCGAGGTCACGAGCGGCGCCCGGAAGGTCCTGGCCAGTGCCCTCGCCATGACCAGCGCGCCGGGATCGTATCTGCGGTGGGAGTTGAGCAGCGCTCGGCGCCCCCGAAACAGCCGTCGATAGGGCGCGGGTATCCGGTTGCCGCCGGGTTCGCAGGTGCTGAGGAAGGCGTCGATTGCAGCTGCCGGTCACCAGCGCAGCTCGGGCAACTTGCGAAACACCTGCCGCGTGCCTTCGCTCCATTCGTGGCTGAGCGCGGTGAAATAGGCGTCCCCGTCGTCGAATCGGCGCCGCCACCGCACTTCGAGGCTGTCTCGCTCGTAGCAGATCAGGTCAATCGGCATGCCCACCGACAAGTTGCTGCGCATGGTCGAATCGAATGACACCAGCACACACTTCGTGGCGTCTGCAAGGGGCGTAAAACGCGTAATCACGCGGTCGATGATCGGCTTGCCGTACTTGGTTTCGCCGGTCTGAAAGTAGGGTGTATCGATTCCTGCTTCGATGAAATTGCCCTCGGCATAGATCCGGAACAGCCGTAACGGCTCGCCGCTGATCTGGCCACCGACGATGAACGAGGCATTGAAGCGGTTCTCGGTCTTCGGCAGGTACTCGCCGTCGCGTCGCTCGATATCACGCATCGCGTCCGCGACCAGCATCGCGACGTCGAACATTGTCCGCGCGTTCCAGAGATTGGCGGCCGCGGCGCCGGCAACGCAGCGCTGGTTCAGCACGCCGATCACGGCCTGAGTTCCAGCGAGGTTTCCGGAGCTCAGCAACACGATAACGCGGTCGCCACGACGCTCGAACAC
>JBAVOF010000351.1:0-5557 GCA_049691835.1 Polyangiales bacterium | reverse complement strand
GGCCGGGACCAAACGCGGCCGCGCGCCTCGCAAGAAGACCAAAGGCCGTTCGTCGCGCCGCTAGTCGAGCGGCGATTCAGCCTGGCGCCGCAAGCCGTCGGAGAGCGAGTCGAGCGCGCGATGCTCTTCAGTGCTTTCGATGATGCTTAGCTCTTCGAGTTGGGCATCGCTCAGGTCTACGCCAAGCCAGAGCTGCATGGCCTCGAGCGCAGGCAGCAGCCTCAAGCTCCGCCCCGGCAAAACGAGCGCCGCGTTCGACACGTTGGCCTGAATCAGGGCCTCGGCGATCAGCCCGCAGGCTCGTTGTGCGACCCCCGTATCGAAACCCGAGCTCGCGCCGAGGCCGATGAGCAGGAGCTTGTCGGATTTGAGCTTCGCGGGCGTGGTCAGCAGAGCCTTCTCCCCAAAGGTGCCATGCAGATAGCCGGCCATGAGCTTGCGCGACAGGGCCCCGCACAGGCGCCAGTCGATGAGCCCCGCCGCGCCGCGCAGGGGTCGCTCGTCCGAGAAGAACGGCAGGACGATCACCTCGGCTTCTAGCTCGTCCAGGCTGTGCAAGGTGGCAGCTACGAAGTCGTATGCATTCACGGCTTGCCCAGCATCGTGGCGATGCGATCGAGGACCCCGTTCACGAACGCACCGCTGCCCTCCGAGCCGAACCGTTTGGCGAGCTCGACCGCTTCGTTGAGGGTGACGCGTTTGGGAATGTCCTGCATCTCGCGAAGCTCGACGATCGCGAGGCGGAGCACATTGCGGTCCACGATCGGCATTCGTTCCAAGCGCCAATGGTGGCTTGCGGAGCGGATGAGATCGTTGATCTCGCCTTGCTGCTCGGAATATGCTTGCACGAGCTGATTCGCGAACTCAGCTCCTTCCGACTCCTCCTCCTCGTCGTCGATCAAGTGGCCCCAGTACGACCTGATCGCCTGCGTTCCGCTCACATTCGACACATCCATGAAGTAGAGGATGCCGAGCGCAGCTTCACGGCCTTTTCGTCGTGATCCCATCGCTGGCAAGCCTCCTGTCCAAGATCGCCATCTCGATGGCAGTCAGGGCGGCGTCACGGCCCTTGTTGCCTAGCGCACCCCCCGCACGATCGAAGGCCTGAGCTTCATCGTCGGTGGTGAGCACCCCGAAGACCACGGGGACGCCAGTGTCCAGAGCAACCCGGGCGAGGCCAAGTGCGGCCCCCTCAGATACGTACTCGAAATGAGGTGTGCCTCCACGAATGATTGCGCCTAGGGCGAGCACGGCGGCGAAGCGTTGACTCAGCGCGAGTTGCTGTGCGGCGTAGGGTAGCTCCCACGCCCCAGGCACTTCCACGACATAGATCGAGGTGTCTGGAACGCCATGCTCGGACAAGCAGGACTTCGCACCGTCGACGAGGAGCCTCACCACCGCATGGTTGAACCGGGACCACACGATCGCAAACTGCGCGCCTGGCGGCGGCTCTAGTTCCACGAGGGGTTGATTGCGAACGTCGCTCATTCCGCGTCCCGTGACGGCAGCGCGGGCGTGGCGCTCAGCTCGCCGCCCGGGGAGACCTGTAGCTGTTCGACCACGTTGAGCCCGTAGGCATCCAAGCTCGGAATGCGCCTGGGTCGGTTTGTGAGCACGCGCAGCCGTTCGAGCCCGAGGTCGGACAGGACCTGAGCGCCGAAACCGTATTCCCGCAGAACCACACCAGGTTCCTCCGGCGGCCGTGGGATCGGCTCGTCGAGGTAAAAGGCGAGATCGGTTTCGGGATCGGGATGTCCAGGCAAGAAGAGGATGACGCCATTGCCCTCACGCTCGATCGCAGCGATACAGTCGGCAATGTGAACACGCTCGCCCATACGAACCTGGAACGCATCGCCAAGCACGCTTCCGCGATGCACGCGCACGAGCGTTGGCCTGGTCGTGATCTCACCTAAGCTCAACGCCATGAATTGTTCCTGGTCCCCGACTTGGACCTGGTACACTGAGGCCGTCCATTGGCGTCCGGTTGGCATTTTCACCTGGGTGCGCCGAATTTTCGTGACGAGTCGTTCGCGCGCCAGCCGATATTGAATCAGGTCTGCGATGGTGAGCAGTCTGAGCCCGTGTTGCTCCGCGAACGCGACCAGGTCCGGGTATCGCGCCATGGTGCCGTCGTCTTTCATGATCTCGCAGATCACGCTAGCCGGTCTCAGGCCCGCAAGCCGCGCGAGATCCGCCGAGCCTTCGGTGTGTCCCGTGCGCTGCAGCACCCCTCCGGGAACCGCCTTCAGCGGGAACACGTGGCCCGGGCTCACCAAGTCCCTGGGTTGCGCATCGTCGGCCACCGCGGTCAGGATGGTGTGCGCGCGGTCGCTAGCGCTGATACCGGTGGTCACGCCAGTGCGCGCTTCGATCGAGACCGTGAAGGCTGTGGAACGTGACGAGCGGTTATCATCGACCATCATGGGAAGGTCGAGTTGACGAATGCGGTCCTCGGTCAGGCTCAGGCAAATTAGCCCACGTGCGTGCCGTGCCATGAAGTTGATCGTTTCCGGCGTCGCCTTTTCGGCCGCCATGCACACGTCGCCTTCGTTTTCGCGGTCTTCGTCGTCGACCAGGACGACCATTCTTCCTTCTCGGATGTCATCCAACGCCGCGACGACCCGCTCGATTGCGCTCGCCATATCGCCGGACCATGACGCGAATCCGCTCGGCCCACCAGGGGACCGCTGCAATTGCTCAGTCCTCTGTGGCGTCCACGCCGGGCTTGCCAAGCAGGCTCGCGACGTACTTGGCCAGAATGTCGACCTCGAGGTTGACCCGAGTGCCGTTCGTCATTTCGCCAAACGTGGTCTCGTCGAGGGTGTATGGCACCAACATGACGTCGAATCGCAGCCCTGAGACGGTGTTGACGGTCAGACTTACGCCGTTGACGGCGATTGAGCCCTTGGGTGCCAAGAACGGGGAAAGCCTCGTGGGAACCTCGAAGCTGGCGCGCAAATAGTCTCCCTGCATGGTCCGGGAGACGAGAGCGCCAACCCCATCGACATGGCCGGTGACCAGGTGTCCTCCCAGCCGTTCGCCCAGCGCCAGCGCGCGTTCGAGGTGGACGCGATCCCCTTCGCTCAGGTCACCGAGATTGGTCTTGGCCAGCGTTTCGAGTGATGCATCGGCTTCGAACTGACCTTCAGCGAACGACTTCACCGTCAGGCAGGTCCCATTGACAGCGATCGATTCGCCAAGCGCGTACGCTTCGATTGCACACGCGATCCGAATCGACAAACCATCATGGCGACGTTCCAGATGATCGACCGTTCCCACCTGCTCTATCAGTCCGGTGAACATCTACTGCATCCTCTCGAAGTCGCCGCAAACCAACCAGTCCGAGCCCAGACGTTCGAATGTTGTCCGGACCAGGCGCGTTGCGCGCTCGATCGATTCGACCTTCGAGCCCGCTGCGAATGAAATCGCATCCGCATCGCCCAAGATTCGGGGCGCGATGAAGATCGCCGCGCGGTCGGCCAGGGCGAGATCCATGAACGTGCCGTGAACATGTGAGCCACCTTCGACCAGGAGCCGAACCACATCGCGCTCGCCGAGCGATTTCATGACGTCCTTGATGTCCACCCCTCGCGCGTCCCGTGCGACGGGAATGAGCTCCACGCCAGGGCCGCTCAACGCCTCCCGCCGGGCAGCGTCGGCGTCGGGCGCGTGAAAGATCAGCGTGCCACCGCCCGATTTTAGGCTCCTCCGCAGGACTGCCGCGGTGGGGGGCGTCCGCAGGTTGGCGTCCAGCACTACACGAATCGGATCGGTCCCCTCGACGTGGCGAACGGTCAGCTCCGGGTCGTCGGCGAGGATCGTGCCCACCCCCACCAGAATTGCATCGCTTGCATCGCGCATTCGGTGCGTCTCAGTTCTGGCTTGTATGCCCGTGATCCATCGGGAGTCCCCGGTGCGGGTCGCGATCTTCCCGTCAAGCGTCACAGCCGCTTTCAGAGTGACGAACGGAAGCCCCGTCCGGATGTGCTTCGCGAAATCGGCGACGAGTGCCGTGCACGCGTCATGCATCAAGCCGACCTCGACCTCGACGCCCGCGGCCTTCAGACGGTCGATCCCGCCGGCAACGTGCGGCGCAGGGTCGCGGCAACCGATCACCACCCGGGCGATTCCCGACTCGAGGATCGCCGTCGTGCACGGACCTGTGCGTCCTTGGTGATTGCACGGTTCCAACGTGACGTAGAGTGTCGCGCCGACGACCGAGCTCTTGGCATTCCGAATCGCGTCGACTTCCGCATGTGCCTCACCGGCCCGTGCGTGATGTCCGAACGAAATGACCTGTCCATCACGAACGATGGCGGCACCCACCCGAGGGTTGGGGCTGGGACGTCCCCTATGCGCCTCGACGATCGCCCGCTCCATCACCTCGCGCTCGAAGTCCGACCACATCTCAATCCCTGAGCTTGGTCAGCGCGTCGAGGAACTCTCCGACCTCCTGAAAGTCCCTGTAGACGCTGGCAAAACGCACGTAGGCGACCGAATCCAAGTCGCGGAGCTCGTGCAGAACGTGCTCGCCGAGCCGAGAGGACGCGACCTCCTGCTCACCGGTGTCCACGAGCCAGCGCTCGACCTGGTGCAGTAGTCGTTCGAGCGCTTCGGCCGAGACCGGGCGCTTGACGCACGCACGCCGCAGGCCTGCCAGCAGCTTGTCGCGGTCGTAGGGTTGGCGACGGCCGTCGTTCTTCACGATGAGCGGCAGGGTCTGCTCCACTCGCTCGTACGTGGTGTAGCGCCGGCCACAATGCTCGCACTCGCGCCGGCGTCGGGTGACCTCGCCGGCCTGAGACAGGCGCGAGTCGATCACACGGTTTTCCAGCGTTCCACAGTAGGGGCAGCGCATATCCGGCCACACGCTAGCGCTCGGGCCCAAGCCGGGCAACGCAGCGCCCCGAGGTCAGACCCGCACCAATCGCACCACCGATTCCAAGTGGGCCGTCTGGGGAAACATGTCGAATCCGATCAGGCGATCGATGCGATAGCCTTTCCCCGCGGCGAGACGGAGGTCGCGTGCGAGGGTGGCGGTGTCACACGACACGTACACCACGCGTTTCGGACCCGGCAACACCTTGCCCAGCTCGAACAGCTCCCTTGCGCCCTGGCGTGGGGGATCGAGCACGACGACATCGTACTGGCCCCTGGGCGGACGGTTCGCGTCGCCGAGTGTGACGCGCGCATCGAGGCCTCGGCGCTTCAAGTTGGCTCGGCACGCTTCGACGGCACCGGGGTCTTGCTCGATGGCAACCAGGCTCTTGGCTCCGGCCGCGAGGCCGACTGTGAAATTGCCAATCCCGCAATACAGCTCGAGCACCCGCAATCCGGCGGGCGCCGCGAGCTCGACGACCGCCGCGGTCAGCTTCGCATTTACCCCGTCGTTCGCCTGCGCAAACGCGCTGCTGGGACCCTTGAGGGTCTCGCCTTCCGCGACCCTAATCGTCATTGTCGTCTGTCCCCAGGTTGCCGCGTGCCCGGCGTCGCCGGTTCGGAGTGCAACACCTGCGATGACGGGTCGCTTGCAAAGCGCTTCGCAGGCCTCGAACAG
>JBAVOF010000350.1:0-2948 GCA_049691835.1 Polyangiales bacterium | reverse complement strand
TTCAGGCACTTGGCGAACTCGGTGACGAAACCCCGCACATAGACGGCGGCCGGTAGACTCCCGAACGCATCATCTTCAATGCATCGGAGGTAGTTGGTGCCGACCTTGGTTCGCTCGCTGATCTGTTCCAGGCTCGTGCCTTGCGATTCGCGGACCGCGCGCAGGAGTGCACCGCTGAACTCGGTGTCCGGCGTGATGCTCGGGGCAGGTGGGAGCTCGCCGCTCGGGACCTGTTCCTGCTCGGCTTGGGATCTCGCTTCCGGCGCCTCGGGGAACACGGATATCTCGTACGGGCGCCGTCGAGACGGGTCGAGCAACACATCGTAGGCCTCGTCGATTCGGGCGCGAGCCGCTTCGAGCCCCTCCTCGTCGAACAAGCCGAAAGTCACCGGGCTCTCCGAGTCGAACACCGCGCACATGCGCTTGTACGCGCGCCGGATCTCTTCGTCGGTCGCACCCCGCTCGACCTCCAGCACATCATGGTGCGAGCTCGGCGGCACTTCCCGCCACGGTGCGCGGTCCCTCCGGCCGTCTTGAGACGCGAACAGGCGGCGGGCGATTTTCTCGATGTTGCGGCTCGCCCTGCTGCCAGGGCTCTCAAGAAGGAGCGGCCTCCGTTTCTTCGAACACGTCCGAACGGCATCGTCATGCTCCACGTATCCGAGGTAACTCAGGTAGACTCCGTAGCGTCGGCGCACGGCAACGGTGACTTGATCGCCGAGCTCGAGGTCTGCGCGGAGACGCGCTTGATTGACGATGAATGGGAACTGCAGCCGGCTCATGCACTCGCGCAGTACTTGCCCGAGCTCGGGCGATTCGCGCCACACCAACGCGGCGATGTCGGAAGGCGCCGGTGTATGACCGGCCTTCGCAAACGCCGTGTGCAGTGCGCTTTGTTGTTGTTCGTCGGAGACTGCCTCTAGCGCCGTAGCCGCAAACACCTTTCGCACCAATCGGTAGAGGCCACTGACCGCGTTGGGTTCTGGGATCGTGATCGCGAGCCGATGCTCGGCGCCGCACCAAAACCGAACGGCGGCATCGCTTGCGAGGGCGCCGAGGTCGACCACCGCAAAATCCGCGTCGTGCTTGGCCAACCTGCCCTGCAGCTCCCGCAATGAGCTACGACGTGCACTGCCGCGGTGCGACTCCGACAAGCCCGCGTGCATCAACTGTAGGCTCGAAATCGGCCCGTCGAAGGGGTCGCGCGACGGAAGTGTGTTGACGCACTCGTAGTCGAGCTCAGTACCCAGGTTGCCCACGCTTCCCTCCGCTCCAAAGGCGGGGGTTGGGGCCAGATAACGTCCGACGAACGGCCCGATGCCAAGCATCGGGTGCAGGTCGGCGCCCGAGGGGTCTGCGTCGACCGCGAGGACGCGCTTACCGATCGTCGCCAGGTAGATCGATAGATTCGCGCTGAAGAGGGAAGTGCCGACGCCCCCTTTGGCCCCAAGGATGGCGATCGTGGTTGGGGGCATCGAGCGCTCTTACCTGTCGCCCGTTTGCCATGCAACGAACCGGCGCTCGCGCTCAGTCGTCGTGCTGGCCGCGCTGGCGTAGTGGAAACGGGTAGAAACGCGGCCGGGCATCGTCACGGCGCGCCTCGGCGACCTCGCTCACCTCGGAGTCCGTCGGCGAGTCGGCCGACTTCCATCTGCCGGTGTTCGACCCACCGCGGGCTCGGCCCTCCGAGGTCCGAATCCGCAGTCTGCCGATAGGTGCGCTCATCCGTGGCTGTGTACTCATCCCCCCGATCCAAATCCGTGCCCTTTAAACACTAACGGATGTTTCCGAGGAAAGCACAACAGCAGAGCGTTGAGAGCCCCGGCCTGATAGATTCCGTCGCAATCGTGGCGTCTGCAGTGCCAGAGGAAGTCCTGGAAGGGCTGGTCGAGGATGTGCTTTTCCGTAGCGATGACGGTAGCTTTGCGGTCATACGCCTCGCCGCGCAGACCGATGGGGGACCGCCGTCCAAGCACACCGCGGTCGGCGACCTAGGGCAGATCGCGCCGGGGGAGAATATCCGGATGCTGGGCAGGTGGACCCAGCACGCCGTCTACGGCCCCCGTTTCCGCGTCAGCTCCTTCACCCCAACGATCCCTAGCACCGAGAGCGGGATGGTCCGCTACCTCGGCTCCGGCCTCATTCCTGGCATCGGCCCCGCGCTGGCCGCTCGGCTGGTCCAGCGGTTTGGCCCGGAAACACTGGACGTCATCGCCAGCCAGTCCGGGCGTCTTCGCGAGGTGCCTGGCATCGGCAAGCAGCGTGCACAGTCGATCGCGGAGGCAGTGCGTCAACGCCGAGCCGAAGCCGAGACGATGAGCTTTCTCCATGCGCTCGGCATGGGTCCGGCGACTGCGCGTGAGATCGTGCGCAAGTACGGCGCGGACGCGCCGCGGGTGGTGCGCGATGATCCCTACATCGTGGCTGAGCAAATCCGTGGAATCGGATTTCGAACAGCCGATCGAATCGCCGGGGCGCTGGGGATCGCCGGGGACGACCTGAGGCGCGTCCAAGGGGGCGTGCTGCACCTCTTAGGCAAGGCGGCCGACGGTGGCCACGTTTTCGCGACGAGCGCACAGCTCCGTGACGGTCTAGACCAACTCGACGTTCCCTCGGACGCGTTGGATGAAGCGCTTCGACGCTTGCAGGCGCGAGATCTGGTCACGATTGAAGGTGACGCCGTCTACCCGCCCCTCTTGTACCGGGCCGAGCTCGTCGTCGCGGAGTCATTGAGCGCGCTGGCAAACCGCCCGAAGATGCTGCTCCCGGCGAAGACCCACGACCAGACGCTGAGCGACGCGCAGCGAAGCGCTGTACAAGCCTCGCTCGGCACCCACCTCCTCGTACTCACCGGCGGACCGGGAACGGGCAAGACCACTACGGTGCGCGCCATCGTGCGCGCGCACGCCGCGCTCGAGCGCAACGTAGCGTTGTGCGCGCCGACGGGA
>JBAVOF010000349.1:0-3376 GCA_049691835.1 Polyangiales bacterium | reverse complement strand
CCCCACCGCCACCCGAAGAGATCCAGGATTTGGTCGAACACATTCGCATCCCGGCCGGCTCGTCGGGCCCAACCACGATGCACTGAGCGCTCGGTCAAACTCAGAGAGGAGACTTGTGATGAGACGACAAGGTGGAGACGGCGCGGAGACGCAACCGGTTTGGTTGGCGTGGATCGTGACGCTGGCATGCGTTGGAATGGCCGGACTGGCCCCCAATGGCGCGGAGGCCCAGGACAGCGATGCGGATCCGGTATCGCAGGAGGCGCTGAGCAAAGCGCAGCAAGAGTTGAACGCTGCGCAAGCCAAGCTCAACGAGGCGCAGGCCCAGCTCGACGAAGCCGTCAAAACACTTCCGCCGGGCGTGCGGGAGCCGACCGCCGAGGAGGAGGACGACCCGGTTGACCCCGACGACGACTCGGTGGATGTGCCCGAGCCCGTAGGCCCAGGACTCGTGAGTGAGGACGGAGAAGTCAAGAAACTGCAGTGGGCATTGAACAAGGACGGCACGCGTTACTTCCGAATGGAGTTCTGGCTTCAGGTCTGGACGCGCGCCATTCAGTTGAATCCTGGCACTGTTCTTTACAACACGGGCGACGACCCGGAGACCCCCGAGGTGGAAGGCGACAAGCCCGCCTGGTACGGGGACGTTGCGATTCGCCGTGCCCGCGCGCTGTTCTTCGGCGAGATCTTCCCGCGGGTGTTGCTGCTGATGCACTTCGGCATCAACAACCAGACATTTAGGCGCTCGAACTTCAAGGAGACTTTCTTCTTCCACGACCTGTGGGCCGAGTTCGCCGCGATACGAGAGCACCTCTACATCGGTGGCGGGCTCATCTACTGGAACGGGATCTCCCGCATGACCAATGCAAGCACAATCACTTTCTTGACAATGGACGCGCCGATCTCGAACTGGCCGACGATCGAGGAGACCGACCAATTCGCTCGCCAGTTGGGCCTCTACGCCAAGGGTAAAGCCAATTTGTTCGACTATCGCGTGGCGGTGACGAAACCGTTTCAATCGTCGGTGAACACCGTTACCACCATGGGCAACTACAACCCCTACTCCGACAAATGGGCCTATGCCGGGTACTTTCAACTTCAATTTTGGGACATCGAGTCTAACGTGCTGCCGTACACGACCGGGACTTACCTCGGCACCAAGCGCGTCATGAATCTCGGCTCGGGTTTCTACTCCCAGCCCAAGGGGATCGCCTACCTCGATGCCAATGGAGACGTGAAGGAGCAGGCGCTCACGGTTGCCTCCGCGGACTTCTTCGTCGACCTACCTCTCAAGGCAGAACATGGCGGCGCGATCACGGCTTACGGCGCCTATTACTGGTTGGATTTCGGGCCTAACAACCTCCGCAACATCGGAATCATGAACCCTGGAGCGGTGGGCTCCGGCATCCAACCTTCGCCCCCTGGAAGCGGACCGGGTAACCAGTATCCGATGCTTGGGACGGGGAATACCGGATACGGTCAACTCGGCTGGTTGATGCCCTGGAAGATCAAGATCCTTCGGTTTCAACCCTACATCTTGAGTCAGATGTCGAAGTTCGACGGGCTCAACGACATGATGGTTCAGTTCGCCGTCGGCATGAACATGTTCATCTATGGACACAACGCGAAAGTCACACTCGAATATCGGAATCGGCCGATCTTCGACGCAGCCCGCAGCGTCGAAAGCCGAGCGGGGAACGCGTTCATCCTCCAGATGCAGCTAGCCATCTAGCCCGTATGTGAGCCGGGGCACGAAAAGAGAACTCCGCCCTTGGACTGAACCCTTTTGGGTGTATCCTGGGGAGCTGATAGCAAAGGAGCCCCCTCTTTTGAGCCCCATAAGGATTAAGTTTTGCCTGGCGTTGGGCTTGGTTTTCGTCCTTGGTTGCACGGGAAGCATCTCCGGCGGCGGCGAGCGGGCCGTCAATGACACCGTGGCGAAGAGCCTCTGCGTAGTCGACACGCCGATCCGGCGAATGACGCGCTTCGAATACAACAATACCGTTCGCGATCTTCTCGGGGATACGAGCAATCCAGCCGACGTGCTTCCGCCGGAGGAAGAGGTCGCTGGCTTCAACAATCAGGCGGCGGCGTTGACGAGCAGTGACCTGCTCATCGAGCAATACATGAAAGTCGCCGAAGAGATCAGCGCGCGCGCCGTTCGCGACCTCGACTCGTTGATGCCAGATTGCGACCCGGTGCTCGACGGCGAGGACACCTGCGCCTTGTCGTTCATCGAGAGCTTCGCAAAGCGCGCATTCCGTCGGCCCGTGTCACAGGCCGAAGTCGCGCGGCTCAAGACCGTGTTCGACTGGGCGGTGAACGACCCCGACCTCGGGCGTTTCGAAGACGGAATCCAAGTCGTCATCGAAGCCACGCTTCAATCGCCTTCGTTTCTCTACCGTCCCGAGCTCGGAGCGGAAACCACGATCGAGGGCGACGTGGTTCCTTTCACGAGTTGGGAGATGGCGACCAAACTTTCCTACATGCTCTGGAATACGATGCCGGACGGCGAGCTCTTTGCAGCCGCAGAGGCGGATGAGCTCAGGACCAAGGAGCAAATCGCGGCTCAAGCGACTCGCATGCTCGAGGATGACAAGGCCCGTGATCTCATTCGGAACTTTCACACCCAATGGCTCTTGCTGACCCAGCTGGATACCATCACGAAGGACAGCGGCGTCTATCCCGCGTATGACGGCTCGCTCCGCTCCCTATGGAAACAAGAGATTCAGACGTTCGTCGAGCAAGTCATTCTCGAGGGTGATGGCAGGCTCGAAACACTTCTGACCGCGGACTACGGCTTCATGAACGAAGATCTGGCGAGCTTCTACGGCGATGACGTGGTCGACTCAGTGACCGGATCGGCGTTTCAGCGGGTGCAGCTCGACCCGGAGCGCCGCGCCGGGTTGCTGACCAGTGCAGGGCTCTTGGCCACGCATGCGAACGCAAATCAGAGCTCACCAGTGTTCCGCGGGAAGTTCGTTCGGGAGCAACTGATGTGCAACACGCTTCCGCCACCGCCCGCCGATCTGGTAGTCGTGCCTCCTGAGCTAGACCCCGACAAGACCACGAAGGAGCAGTTCGAGGAAATCGGGGCCAATCCCGCCTGCGCGGGCTGCCACACCTTGATGAATCCAATCGGGTTCATCTTCGAGCACTACGACGGCATCGGGCAATGGCGCGACCAGCAGAATGGCAAGCAGATCGACGCGACCGGCGAAGTGATTCAGACCGACGACATCGATGGCCTCTATGATGGCGCGCCGGAGCTCGCCAGCGCGCTCGCGGGCAGCACGCAGGTGCAGGAGTGTGTGGCTTCGCAGTGGTTCCGCTTCGCCTACAACCGCACCGTGTCACCCGAAGACAGCTGTAGCGT
>JBAVOF010000348.1:0-18088 GCA_049691835.1 Polyangiales bacterium | reverse complement strand
GTGGGCAGTATCTCCGCGTCCCGGGCGGAACGACCCTGCGTGTCGACTTGGATCTCGAGGTTGTTGGGGATCGAGCCGCGGTCGACTTTCACCAAGATCTATTCCTCGACGGCTACCCCAAGTTTCTGCGTGAGAAGATCCGGATCCGCGACGGAGAGCGGTGGCGCCTGGCCTACGAGATTGGAGCTCCGCGCGATGCGAGCCAACTGGTGGTGCAACTGTATGCCACGAGCGTCTCTGGTGCGGCCGCGACGGTACGAATTCACGACGCCAGGCTTTCCATGGTGCGGGGGCCCGTCATGTCGCCCGCGGTCGTGGTCATTCAGGACGAGGTCTCCCGATCTGATCTCCGGTAAGCTGTAGGCGGCACCGAATTCGTTGGAGTTGGGCCTCCTCCCAGCTCTCGAGCTCGCTTCGAAGCTGCTCCGCGACCTCTTGGTCCGGAACCCCGCCACCGGGGCGCTCGTCGGATTCGATCTGGCTTCCGTAGAAGAGCGTCGTGTTCGTACTACGGTGGCGAATCAAGCGGGCGCCATTGCTACGGATCGCGGCCTTGGGCTCGTAACCTTTGCTGGCTACCCGAATACTGCGGAGTCTTGCTTGGATCGACACGTCATCGAACGCGAGCAGCGCGAAACTGTCGAATAGCTCTTGACCGCGTATTGGAAACGCCTCGGAGAAAGAGGGCCGGCTCGTGGATTGGGGGTCCAGGGTGAAAAGACTCTGCGCGACGATGTCGGATGGGAGAGGAAGTCCCAGGAAGTGCAGAATGGTCGGCGCAATGTCGGAAAGACTCACGCCCACTCGCGGTCTAGAGGGCGTGAGCCGCGCATGCCAAAGGACAAGGGGAACGTCGACCATCCAGCTGTCCAAGTAGACGTGATGTCCCCAATAGGATTGCTCTCCCAGCGCTTCGCCGTGATCGGAGAAGAAGACCACCAACGTGTCGTCGAGCCAGCCCTCATCGGTCAAGTACCGCATGAGGCGACCGAGCTCCCGATCGAAAGTCGCAACCTCGCTCAGGTACGCGTTCTTCTTTCCTCTGCCAAAAGGGAACTCGGGTTGCGCCTCGTAGGGATCATGGGGTGAGTAGTAATGGATCCACGCCATCACGGAGGAGCCGCGGTTACGTGCCTCCCGGAGGCCGGCGACGAGCGCATCGGTGGCGGTCCGGTCCGTGGGCGCGAAAGCGGTTTTCACGCCCGGAGTGAGAAACCGCGCGACGATCGGGAGGTGGAACCAACTCACGTCGGGCAAAATCGCAAGCTGCTCGTCGACGCGCGTGCGGGACCAAGTGAAGATCGTTTCCGGGAGCCTCGGAGAGAGGTAGAGCTCTGCAGGAGTGAGCCCCGTGAAAGCACTTCCAATCGCGAACAAGGTCGCTGGGTAGGGCGACGTGGCGTTGTCGAAGGAGACGCCGATTCTAGAGAACCGCGAGAGCTTCGGGGTGACAGGGCGTCGGTTGACCTCGATTCCAACGACGTCGTTCCGAAGTGCATCGACGCTGATGATGACCACATTGCGCCGGCCGTTCGGTTCGATGCCGATCGGGGACTGTTGGACGACCGGGCGCGGCTCTGGGCAGTCGGTTCCGATCGCCGACCAAGTACCCTCGCGACCGAGGTGCGGCAGGACGTAGAGCGTGGCCAAGGTGCCTGCGCGGTTGTGCGCGATCAGCTCGCGTTGGCCGGCTTGAACCAACTGCGGATCGAAACGGGTTCCAATTCCCACAATCGCGCCGGCAGCCGCAGTAAGGAGGACGAACGACCAGAACGAATCCTTGCGAGCGAGCCGGCGCACGATCGAGCCGCAAAGCGAGCCTGCTGGGAAGACGAGCTGCGCCGTCGAGTAGTCGAACGCGCGGTAGCGGATCATCGCGGCGCTCGAGGCCCCGACCGCCGTCGCGCTCAGGACGAGCCAAGCGGCCACCTGTGTTCCGCGTTTGCAGCGTGTTCCCAGAATCAACCACAGCCATCCGCCCACTCCGACCGCGCACATCATCGCAACCAACGCGGCACGCATCACGCCGCGCCGCGGGTGAAAGAGCCAGTGTGGCCCCGAGAGGAGGAAGTCGGCGTGCTCCCATCCGATGGCCGCGACGAAGATGCACACCGCCAACGAGGACGCCAGGATCACCGGTCTTGGAGCCTCTGCCGCGCGCTCCGCGGCGCCTAGCAGTAGGGCGGTGGGGATCGAGCCGATCAAGGCCAGCCACGACAGCTGGCCGAGGAGCGCGAGCGAGATTGTAGGCGGTGGGAGCATGCTCAGGACTAGCAACAAGCCGCAACCCAAGTACGCCGCAGCCCAGAGAGCGACTGCCGAAGAGAGCGACTTAGAGGGCATCGAGATCCGCCATCTTCTCATCGAGTGATTGTTCGATCGCGACGGCCCGAGTCGCTCTCACGGGAGGTTCGAACGGGCTATGAAGAAGCCACCATCGAAGGTCGTAGGGCAGCGGAGTCAGCACCCAGGCCTCGATCTCACGTGCCTCGTGTCGAAGATCCAACATGAAGTAGTCGCCGTACTGTCGGTAAGGATGCTGCGAAGCGAGTCTCGCACGTTCTTCCAGGGTAAAGGCGGCGACTGCCGCGACGAAGACCCAGCCCGAGGCCCCCTGCTTGTTCCGAAGGTCGACCCGCGGGTTTTGCGCCCAGCGATGGGTCACTCGGTCCAGGGTGATGTCGAACCGCGGCTCCAAGCGAAGGGGCTTGAGGCTCGTGTGGAGCTGCACTCCCGTGTTCCGGTCGGTCCAGCGCTTGATGCGTCGTGCGAGGCGCAGCTCCGGACGACCTGAATCGTAAGGTTCGATGACGCCGCGGACCGGGGTGAAGAACCACATCGAACCACCAACATGGCGTCCCTCGGGAACGATCTGGACGACTCGAATCGCAAGTGGGACGAGCAGGAGCAGCACAGCCAGGCTTGCGGCAGGCCCCGCCCGTTGGCGAATCCATCTCGAGATCGCGAGGAGCGATGCAGCGACTGTGATGGCGACGGCGGGAAGAGTCGGCCAAGCCCAATAGGAATGGACGATTGCGCTCCAACGAAACGTCCAATAGTGAATCACTCCCGCCACCAGGAAGGCGATCGGCATCAAGTCGCGCGCTTTTGCACTGCCTCGGACGGCGCGAATTCCCCAGAGTCCAATCCATGCGGCGCAAAGCCCCAGAACCGGGGCGGTAAACATCAGCTCCGGAACGATCAGCAAGTGAGTTCGGAATCGTGACCAGGAAAGCGCTCGTCTGGCGTTGAACGCGCCGCTGAGCTCATCGAGATTTCCAGCGACGAACTCCACCAGCACGAAGTGTCCGACGAACGACGCAAGCACGCACGCGCAGAACAAGGCAAGTTGGGTCGCTGTGCCGGATGGGCTCCCGGCGCTGCGCCGCCGGACGAGGGTCCAGGTCCAGTGAACGGCGATGCAGAACGCAACGTAGTAGGCAGGCCAGTCCCAGGTGGCGGAAATCGCAAACGCCGCGAGGAAGAGCGCGAAGGCCGAACCAGACCAGGGTGGGGCGCGACCGGCGCGGATGTAGAGGTATAGCGTGAGAAGACTCCAGAAGATGAAGCCTGCAGAGTGGTTGGCCATGTTGGTGTAAATCGCGTTGATGGGGAGCACGACATAGATCGCCGACGCAGCGAGCGCGTGCGGCTCGTCCCAAAGTCGTCTCACCACAGCGAACAGCATGCAGAGGGCGGCCACGCTCCAAAATCCCGCCACCAGTCGGATCGAAAGCTCGCGGTCACCGAACAGCTTCACGCTGACGACGTTGTGCAGGTGGAGTGCGAGCGGAGCATGGGTGTAGAGGTGCTCAGGGTTCGGAGGGACATTGGCGGTGTCGTATTGAAGTGGGAACAAGACATCCCAGCGCAGAGTGTTCCGCGCGGCGTTGTGATACGCGGAACCGTTCCAGCCGTTGTGGCCGCGCGTCCATTGATCGGCGGCACCCCAGATGGCCAGGAAGACCTGCAGCGCAAGCACCAACGCAAAGGCGATTCGAATCGGCCTCCGCCTCACGCCGACGCGATCAGGGCCCATGCCGGAGCAGTATGGCGGCTCGGAGGCTGTCCGTCAGCTTTCCAGGAGCCGGCGCGCGACGACGTGCGCCTGGATCTCGTTTGCGCCCTCGAAGAGGCTGAGGACTCGCGCGTCCACTAGTAGACGTGACGCGGTGTATTCTTCGGCGTAACCGTTGCCACCATGAATCTGGACGTTCGCGTCCGCCGCTTCCCAGGCCGAGCGCGTCGCCAGGAGCTTCGCCATGCCGGCTTCCAGGTCGCAGCGCTTCTCCTCATCCTTTTCGCGAGCGCTGAAGTACGTCATTTGCCTACCGGCCTGGATGCGGCAGATCATGCGACCGATCTTTCTTGCGACTCGGGGGAACTGAAAGATGGGCCCGCCGAACTGCTCTCGCTCGGTCGCGTACAAAATCGCGTCCTCGAGAGCCGCTTGTGCCACCCCGACGCCCCGCGCGGCCGTTTGGATGCGAGCGCTCTCGAAGGTACGCATGAGTTGCTTGAAACCCGCGCCCTCTTCACCGCCAAGCAGCGAGTCGGCCGGAAGCCGGAAGTCCTCGAAGCTCAGCTCGTATTCCTTCATGCCACGGTAGCCGAGCACGGTGATCTCGGTCCCGGTCAGGCCGGCGTCGACAAACTCTGCCTCGCCGTTTTCCCCGGTTCGCCGGGTCTTCTCGGCCAGGAACATCGACAGCCCGCGGTAGCCCGGCTCGTCCGGGTCGGTACGCGCAAGGACCGTCATCAAGTCCGCGCGAGCCGCATGGGTGATCCAGGTCTTCTGCCCGTTGAGCAGGTAGCTCCCATCGTTCTGCTTGACCGCTCGCGTGCTCAGGTGAGCGAGATCCGACCCGATGTTGGGCTCGGTAAACACCGCGGTCGACATCACCTCGCCCGAAGCCAGCTTTGGAAGCCAGTTCCGCTTCTGCTCCTCGGTGCCGCCTCCCATGATCAACTCGGCTGCGATCTCGGAACGCGTTCCGAGCGAGCCGACCCCGATGTAACCGCGAGAGAGCTCCTCGGTGACGACGCACATCGCCACCTTGCTCATGCCGAGCCCATCGTACTCCTCGGGAATCGTCAGTCCGAAGACACCGAGCTCGCTCATCTGGTCGACGATGTCCATCGGGATCAGGACATCGTTCCGGTGAATCTCTTGTGCTCGGGGCATCACCTCGGCGTCTACGAACTTCGCAAACTGGGAGCGGATCTCGTCCAGCATTTCGTCGTGGAACCCCGGATTGGGGAAACCGTGATCCCGAGCGTGTGCCGCAAGCTCGAGGTAAACTCGGTCGCCTGCGTGTCTTGCGGAGAACGCGACTATTTCGGGACGAAGAACCGTTTCGAGCAGATCGGCGCCGGTGATACCGAGCTCGGTGAGCCCGATGTTTTCGCAGGCTCCTAGGTCGACTCCGCCGGTGATCGAACGGGCAACCTCGCCGATGTAAGCCCTGGCTACCTTGCTTTCGTACTCGCCGCCAACCCGTTCCGACCACGATGCCATCTGCCGGCATGCCTCCAGTTCGGTGGCCAGGTATGCCACGGCGTGCGCAGCGAGCTGATGCTCGTTCAGCTTCTTAGCGCTGATTCGGTCGCCCTCTGAGACGAGTGCTTTTACGTGGTCGTGCGCGCGCTGGTAGATGCCCTCGATGGCTTCGATGACTTGCTGCATAGCTGCTCCTAAGCGTTTGCGATCGCGGCGCGGGTTTCTTCGAGGTTCTTCAGCCCGGGTCGAGGCGCACCGACTAGGCACGAGACCGTGCCGTGAAGTTTATTCTCGTACATCAGTTGGTGGGCCTCCGGGATCTGCTCCCACGTGAACAGGCGCGTCATGACGGGCTTGATCTTCTCCTGAATCACCAATCGGTTCGCGCGATTCGCGGAGTCCGCATCCGCGAAATGAGACCCGATGATTCGCTTCTGTCGCATCCACAGATGACGCACGTCGAAGGTCAGGTTGTACCCAGTCGTCGCACCGCAGATGACGATGCGCCCGTACTTCGACGCCAGGAACACGCTGGCGGGGAACGTCGCTCTGCCGACGTGCTCGAACACGACATCAGGGCCTTTGCGCTCACCGAGAATCTCCCAAATGCGCTTGCCGAAACCCTTCAGGTCGGCGCTGTGCGCTTTTTGTTCCTCTGGGGTCATGTCGTCCTTGTACTGGAGGGCAGGGAAGTCCCTGCGATTGATCACCCCATGCGCGCCGAGGCCCATGACGAGCTCGGCCTTGTCGTTGCTCGACACCACGGCGATGGCACGCGCGCCCATGACTTTGCAGAGTTGGACGGCAAACACACCAAGACCTCCACCCGCGCCCCAGATGAGCACGTCCTCACCTGGTTGCACTTTGGCGCGGTCGACCAACATGCGGTGCGCGGTGTAATACGTGAGCCCGTAGCTCGCCGCTTCTTCCCAGCTCAGGTGGGCAGGCTTGGGCAGCACCTGCTGTCCTTGCACACGAGTGAACTGGGCGAAGGAGCCGTCGGGCGTTTCGTAGCCCCAAATCGTCTGCATGTCGTCCGTGCCTGGGTTCAGCAGGTGGTTGCAATGAAGGACCACCTCGTCGCCGACCTTGTGGTCGTGGACGCCTGGTCCGACGGCCCATACCACGCCCGAAGCATCCGAGCCGGCGATGTGGTAGTCCAGGCCGTGGCCCTTGAGAATGTTGACTGGCTCACCGAGGCCCGCCCAGATGCCGTTGAAGTTCACGCCGGCCGCCATGACCTGAACCAAGACCTCGCCCGGCCCGAGCGTCCAGACGGGCACTTCTTCCGGTTGAAACGATCGCTTGGGCTCGCCAAAGCGTTCGGGGCGAATCACGTAAGCATGCATCTTGCCGGGCACGACGCCTAGCTCTGGGACTTGACCAATGGGCACGATCTCTGGACGTTCACTCATCTCTTCCTCACGGGGTCTTGCGGAGCGCTGCTACATACTCCCGGCTCAATCGTTCGCAAAGTCCCAACGGGGTCTCGCCAGCATCGAGCGCTTCGTTCGCGCGCGCCTTCAGCTGCGCCTTTCCACCTAGGGTCGAAAACCCGAAGTCGCCATGCCTGCGGCTGAAAAGGTCGAGTGCCCATTGCACTTCGCCTTGGCGACGGCGCGCCGCAAGGGTCGGCTCCAGGCGCTCCCGATGTGTCTCGAGAGCGTCGATGAGCTCGTCAATTCCGGTGCCTTTCGTAGCGCTGGTGGCGATGATCGGCGTTTCCCAATCCATGTCGTGCCCAGTGCTAGCCCCGGCGGCACGGGCGCTTCGCAGGGCGCCTCGCAGGTCTGCGACCGCGCGTCTCGCCAGCTCGGCGTGATCCGCTTTGTTCACGACTAGGACGTCGGGGATCTCCATGATCCCAGCCTTGAGGAACTGAAGCACGTCGCCACTCCCGGGCTGGATGACGAGCACGACGGTGTCCGCGACGTGAACGATATCGATCTCCGACTGCCCAACCCCCGTCGTCTCGACGACGACCAGATCATAGGCTGCAGCCAGCACGCGCACGGCGGAATTCGCAGCGTAAGCGAGCCCACCGACTTCTCCGGCGGTCGCCAGGGAGCGGACGAAGAGTCCGGCATCGGACGGGTCGAAGCTCATGCGGGCGCGATCACCGAGCAAGGGGCCTCCCGATCGGACGCTCGACGGATCGATCGCAACGACTCCCACGGTTCGATTTCGTCGTCGAACCGATCGCGCCAGCGCCGATGTGAGAGTGCTCTTTCCCACCCCTGGCGGGCCGGTGAGGCCGACACGATGGCCGCGCGTAGCTTTGGGGGCATCCTTGAGCCTCGTCAGGAGCTCGGTGACGCGTGCGTGCGCGTCCGGACGCCGGTCCTCGACCAGATTTAGCGCGCGCGAAACAGCCGCCTTGTCGGCGGACATGACCCGTTCAGCGTCGCTGGCGAGATCAGTCAGCGGCATGCTGGCGGTCCACCAGGTCGATCAAGTCGCTCATGATCTGGTCGAGCTCGAAGTCCTTTGGGGTGTAGACCGCTGCAACTCCATCGCGCCGAAGTCGCTCCGCATCCGCGTCGGGAATGATGCCACCCACGACCAGCGGCACGTCACCGAGCCCGGCCTTGCGGAGCCGCTCTGCAATCTCCGGGACGAGCGCGAGATGGGACCCGCTCAGGATGCTGAGGCCGATCAGATGAACTCCTTCCTCGAGCGCAGAAGCGACGATTTGCTCCGGCGAGACTCGAATCCCCTCGTACACCACGTCGAAGCCCACGTCCCGCGCCTTGATCGCGATCTGTTCCGCGCCGTTCGAGTGGCCATCCAAACCAGGCTTGCCGACCAGCAGCTTTGCGCGTCGTCCCATCCGCGTCTCGAGCTCGCTGAGGCGTTTCCGCAGTCGATCGACGGTGGCCGCCGTCGCGCCGGATCCAGCCGGTTTTACGGTTGCCCCGGTCACGCCGGTCGGCGCGCGGTACTCCCCCCAAACTCGCCGGAGCGCGTTCGCCCACTCACCCGTCGTGACCCCCGCGTGAGCGGCGGCGATCGAGGCCGTCATCATGTTCTCGTTGGTCTTCGCCACTCGAGTCAGCTCTGCCAACGCCTTTTCGACCGCGCCACGGTCTCGCGTCGCCTTCCAACGTCCCAGCGCATCCCGCTGATTGGCGTCCACCTCTGGATCGACGGTGAGGATCGCGTCGTCGAGGTTCTCCGTGAGTGGTGACGGAGCTCCGTCTACGTATTTGTTGACGCCGACTACGATCAGGTCACCGCTCTCGATGGCGCGTAGCCGGGCTGCGTTCGATTCCACGAGCCTCTGCTTGATGTAACCGCTCTCCACTGCCTCGACCGCGCCTCCTCGCTTCAAGACCTCTTGAACCTCGTCCCAAGCAGCGTCGACGAGGCGCTTCGTTTGCTCTGCGACCACCGGGCTGCCCTCGAACAGGTCCTGGTACTCCAAAAGGTCACTCTCGTAGGCGAGGATCTGTTGCGCCCGCAAAGACCATTGCTGATCCCAGGGCCGCGGAAGGCCGAGGGCTTCATTCCAGGCAGGCAGTTGTATTGCGCGCGCGCGGGCGTCCTTGCTCAGTGTCACGGCAAGCATCTCCAGGACGATCCGGATGATGTTGTTCTCGGGCTGCTGTTCCGTCAGGCCCAGGGAGTTGACCTGTACTCCATAGCGAAAACGTCGCTCTTTCGGGTCGGAGATGCCGTAGCGCTCCCGCGTGATCCGGTCCCACAACTCCACGAATGCGCGCATTTTGCACATCTCTTCGACGAAGCGAATGCCCGCATTCACGAAAAAGCTCATGCGTCCAACCACCTTGCCGAACTCGGCGTCCGGCACGCGGCCCGTGGCCCGCACGGCGTCGAGCACGCCGATCGCGGTGACCAGCGCGTAGGCGAGCTCTTGCGTTGGCGTCGCGCCGGCTTCCTGCAAGTGGTAGCTGCAGATGTTGATCGGATTCCACTTGGGGACTTCCTCGACCGTGTAGGTGATCAGATCCGTGATCAATCGCATCGACGCCACGGGCGGAAAGATGTGGGTGCCTCGCGACAAATATTCCTTGATGATGTCGTTCTGGGTCGTCCCGCGAAGCACACTCGGGTCGACGCCCTGCTCCTCGGCTACCGCGACGTAGAGGGACAACAACCAAACCGCCGTGGCGTTGATCGTCATCGAGGTGTTCATCTGGTCCAGCGGCAGTCCGTCGAAGAGAGCGCGCATGTCGCCGATGTGAGAAACGGGAACGCCGACCTTACCCACCTCGCCGCGCGCGAGCGGATCATCGGCGTCGTACCCGGTCTGTGTGGGCAGGTCGAAGGCGACGCTGAGCCCCGTCTGCCCGTTCGCCAGGTTGGTCCGATACAGCTCGTTCGACGCGGCGGCGGTGCTGTGGCCCGCGTAGGTACGCATGATCCACGGTTTGTCGCGTTGCCGCTTGCCGTACTCCGCCATTCGCCGGTCCTTTCCTGTGCGATTCGTTCGAGGCGGCAGAAGCCTACCTCGTTTTTGCCTTTGCCTGCGGTCTGGGCCCGTACGACCGTTGCGGTGCTCTTTACAGCTTCACACAGCCAAGCCCAGTGTTTGGCCTATCATAAGGCCGCTTCGGGTCAAGCGCCCCGGAACCATTGCGTTTCCTAGCTTCTTGGCGCTGGTGAAACTTGTAAATTTGCGGTAAATAGCGCGGATGGCCGAGACCAACGCCGCGATGGGGCAGAGCCTGCGGGAGCTTCGGCTGCGGCGCGGGCTACAGCAAAGCGAGGTGGCGCGCCGCCTCAAGATCTCGCCGGCGTATTTGAGCCTGATCGAAAAGGGCAAGCGCGTCGTTCAGCTCCCGTTGCTCTTCGAGGCGCTCGAGCTCTACGGCGTCGCTGTCGAAGACTTCATGGGTAGCCTCGGCGAACGTCCGGTCGATGACGGCCTCGCCCGACTTCTCGACGAGCCCCTGGTGCGCTCGCTCAACCTCAGCGAGGAAGATCTGGCGAGCATAAGCGCGGAGCCCCGAATGGTCACCACCATCACGGCGCTCTTCAATCTTTACAAGAACTCGCGCAGCCAGCTCGACCACGTCATGGCGACCATCGCGCAGCGGGAGCGACAGGGCGACGACGACTCCCTGAGATTCGACTACAGCCCCTACGATGAGGTGACGGACTTTCTCCAACAGCACGACAACTGGTTCCAATTGCTGGAAGAGCGGGCGCAGCAGTTTCGGCGCGAGTGCGCCTTCGGACGGCGCGTCACGAGTGACGACATCGAGCGCGGTTTGCTGGAGAAGGTCGGAGTTCGCGTCAATCGGATGACGGAGCGGGCTGGTAGCTCGGTCATTCGAACCTGGCATGCCAAGGAACGCATCCTCGCGGTCTCGAACGATCTGTTCGAGCAGCGCTTGAAATTTCAGCTCGCGCACACCGTCGCGCTCGGTTTGTTCGACGAAGAGAAGCTGCACGAGCCGATTCTAGAAGGGTACACCGGCCAGCACGCGGAAACTCGAACATTGATCAAGATCCATCTGGCCAACTACTTCGCCGGTGCGCTTCTGCTTCCGTATCCCGAATTCTACCGGGAAGTCATGAGGACGCGCTACGACGTAGAGCTGCTCGCACAATACTTCGAGTCATCTTACGAAACGGTCGCGCATCGGATGTGTAACCTGTCAGACCCCCGACGCCGCGGCGTGCCGATGCATTTTCTCAGGGTGGATGTGGCGGGCAACATATCCAAACGCTATTCAGGGGACGGCATTCGGTTCCCGCATCAGGACGGTTCGTGCCCGAAAATGGCGGTGCACTTGGCCTTTCTCACTCCCAACGTGATCACCAAGCAGTACTCCGCTTTCCCCGATGGTTCGACCTATTTCTGTTTCGCCAAGATCGTCAGTGAACCGCAGCGAGGGTCGCTGGTCAAAGGGACCACGTACAGCATCGGTCTGGGAACCCACGCGGACGACGCCAAGTATTTTGCCTACGCTGACGACATCCCGTTTGCCGATCCGAAAAAGATGGCGGTACCGGTGGGAACGACCTGCCGTTTTTGCGAGCGGACCGATTGCAACATGCGTTCGGCACCCAGCTACAAGTTCGCGTTCCGTGTGGACGAGTACACGAAAAAGGACAACTTCTTTTCCCCGCTGGTGAGCGCGGATTCCGGCTCAGACTCGCAGAAGCCTCCTCGCCGCAAGCCAATCGCATGATATCATCGCGTCTGGGAGGTCAAGATGCCGTCGTTCGATGTCGTTTCCAAGGTCGACCAGCACGAGGTCGACAACGCCCGCAATCAAGCGAGCAAAGAGATCGCTCAGCGATACGATTTCAAGGGTACGGACAGTACCATCGAGCAGACGGAAGAAGGCATCGTGATCCGTGCCAACAGCGAAGGCCGCCTGGATGCAGCGCGCGACGTCTTGGAAAGCAAGATGGTTCGTCGGCAGGTGTCTTTGAAGTCGCTCGACCCGCAGCAAGCACAGCAGGCTGGAGGGCAGATGTGGAGGCAACTGATCAAGCTCAAAGAGGGCGTGTCCAAGGAAAAGGCCAAGGAGATCGTCAAGGCCATCAAGGACAGCAAGCTGAAGGTTCAGGTTGCCATTCAGGGAGACTCCGTGCGGGTGACCGGCAAGAAGCGCGATGACCTGCAGGAGACGATCGCGTTTCTCAAGGAACAAGACTTCGACCTGCCGCTCCAGTACGTGAACTTTCGAGACTGAGGCCACCAGGTTTGACCGAAACGAAACGAGAGTTGATTGTCGGGTACCAGGGTACGGAGGGCGCGTACAGCCAGCTTGCCGCGAAGCACCATTTCGCGGACGTGGGAGAATCGTTGCGCTGCGTGGGTTTCCACAGCTTTCGGGAGATGCTCGAGGCGGTGAAAGCTGGCGAGATCGACTACGCGGTGCTGCCAATCGAGAATTCGATCGCCGGGTCCATCAACGAGAGCTACGACCTGCTTGCGGCGAGCGGTCTCTCTCTGGTTGGAGAGGAGCTTCAGCCGATCGCACATTGCCTGATTGGAGCGGCGAACGTGGCGGTCACCGATCTGCGCCGCGTCTACTCGCATCCAGTCGCGTTGGCGCAGTGCGGGGAGTTCCTCGCGACCCTCGATCATTGCCGTGTCGAAGCGTTCATCGACACCGCGATGGCCGTCGAGAAAGTCAAACAGGATGCCGATCCCACCCAAGCCGCCATCGCGAGCGAAGAAGCAGCGATGTTGCACGGTCTTCCGATTCTTCGCAGGGACATTGCCGATCATCCAGAAAACTATACTCGGATGGTGATCGTTGCGTCCCAGCCGGCTCACTACGAGCGCGGCATTCGCTGCAAGACCTCGCTCATCTTTTCGACAATCCACGAACAAGGCGCGCTCGCACGTTGCATCGCCATTTTCGCGGAGCGAGGCCTGAACCTCACCAAGATCGAATCGCGGCCCAAGCCGGACACTCCGTTCGAGTACATCTTCTACGTTGATTTCGAGGGGAACGTCGATCGTGAGACGACCCAGGGCGCGCTGCGGGACCTCGAGACCGTCACGACGTTTCTCAAGATTCTCGGTTCATATCCCATGGGTCGCACCCGCCTCAGAGTCAGCTAGCGACGGCTTCCGCGACGCCGGCAATTCGGTTTGCGTCGCTTTCCAGCCCCGCCGCCAAGCAAGTAACGGAAACCACTTTGAGCGCGGCAGCTTCTGCGGGTCCGTCCTGGAGCGTCCGCGCGGCAGCGAGTGCCTCGAGCGCGTCGATCATCGCGTCGCGCCCGTGACCGCGGGCGAGCTGTAGGCAGGCGGAGGCGATGGAGATCCGGATCGCCGCGCCATTCGATTGATGGGGGATTTTTTTGGCTGCCTCAAGGGCCTGCTTTGCGGCGGGCAGGTTCTCGCGGGTCAGATAAGAGATCACGCGCAAGCAGTGCGCCCCGATGAGATCGCCGCCGGCAGCGATCGAGGCATCGATCAGCGCGTCGAACTTGTCGTGGTCTCGTTCCTTTAACATGCGCACGAGCTCCTGGCCTGGGTTTGTGAGCTCGGACTCGGGGACCGGAATCGTCGGTCTGTCGTCTTCCTCGTCTTGGGGTGGTCCCGATGGGAGTCTAACCGCGCGGCTGATGTCCGATGCGACTTCGCGTGTCTGGCTGTCCGGTTGGTACTGCACCGCGGCCGCGGCCAAACGCACCGCCGCTTGGGTGTAGCCATTGTCGGCCGCGAGGGAACCTGCTTCGAGAATCGCGCGCGTCCCGCGGACGAGATCGCCGCCTTCGCAGAGGTACGCGCCCACCGTTGCTGCCATCGACGGCCCGACCAGGGGCTCGGCAGTGTGCAGCGCATGAGCGACGAATCGATAGACCTCAGTGCGGCGCGCGGGTGGCATCCGTTGTACCACCGCCCTGCGAAGGAGCTCCGATTCGGGCTTGCCCTGAGCCGTTAGCAACCCGTCGCTCACGAGCGCCTGGAGCACTCGACGTCGTGTGTCATCGGGGATTCCATCCAATGCGACTGCCACGTCGATGACTTGAGCCGACGAAGCTGGAAGAGCCGTGCAGGCGATCTCGAGGTAGCGCATCGACGATGTGTCGAGCGTCCCGAAGCGTTCCTCGAGGAGGGCTCTCGGACCCAGGTATTGGCGCCGCTCCGCGCCTCGTTCACGCCAAACGAACTTCCCGTCTTCGTGCACGACGTCGCCCGTCGCGATCATGGTTCTCGCGGCCTCGGTGATGCCCAGCACGGTGGTGCCGCCGGTGATGACGAGTTGCGTAGCGATCTCGGGGTCGGCGTCGGGTCCGAGGATACCTGCCGCGACCAGAAGCGCCTCGTTTGGGTCGAGCGCGGGAAGGTCGACCTTCACCGCCCGCTGCAAAACGCGGAGGCCTGCGGGGATGCTCGATTCAGTCATCCGGACACAGAGCAACGCTGCGACCGTGTCGTCGGACAGTGCTGCGCCCAGCACGTCGAGCGTTGCAGGATCGACCGCAGAGATGCGGTCGATGTAGATCCATGCGAGACTTCGTTCGCTTCGCAGGGCTCGGAACGTCTCCCTGAGCGAATGAATCGTCGCCTCGCGGCGAGGCGGGCTAGCGCAGGCGATCGCCTTGAGAGCCTCGGCCACCCCGGGCTCTGCCCTCTTCAGAGCCTGGCGCGTAGGCTCGAGCGTTCGCCAGGCCTTCAGCAGCGCGAGTCGGAGCCCGCCGAGTGGCTCGAGCCCGCCGGGGACCGCCCCGATCTCCAAAAAAATCGGCGGCCGAAGCGCGTCACGCAGTGCGAATACGCCGGCCCGAGCACCGATCCCAAGTGCTCCCTGCAAGTAGAAAACGTGCGTCTGCGACGCCGCTGCGGCCTTCTTGATCGGCTCCAGCGCATGCCGAACGCTCGCCGGGATTGGAGCAGGATGAAGCAAGCTGACGGACCGTCTGCACTCCTCGAGCAGCGGACGGCTTCGGTCGATCGCTTCTCCGTGCAACGCGAACGAGCTCGTGCTGACGGACCGTCCGAACAAATAGGTTCTCGACGCCGCCTCGCGCGACTCGACATCGAGCACGACTTCACCGGCCCGCGCCTGATTAGCCAGGAGCTGCGCTCGATCGATCGCGCTGCCGCTGTTCGTGAGCTGGCCGGTCCCGTCTTTGTCTCGTCGCACGTCACCCGTCGCTATGCCAAACGCGATTGGAAGCCCGCCGGCGGGCACTGGCTGTGACTCGGCTTCTGCAAGAAGACGAAGCGCTAGGTTGATCGCCTTCTTGAGATCATGAAGCGCAAAGTTCGCAACGACTGTACCAGCCAGCGAGGAGAGCACATCGCCTCCGCTGCTTTGCATTTCATTCGTCACGTACCGAGCCCACTGCCCAGCGGCCGCGGTCGTTTCCTCCTCTTCGAAGGCGGGGGGAAGGATCCTGTGCCAAAGGACGAAACGTTCCATCGCGATGAGCCGCTAGGCGCCGAGCTTGGCTTTGAGCGCAGCGAGCTCGTCGTTGACTTGGTCTTCGTTGTGCTCCGATTGCAGCGCGCCAAACCGGGAATCGAGCTCCGCCCGCCGAGGGTCCTCCAACAGCTGGTGCGCTTCCACTTCGGCGTCGAGTTGGTCGATCTGATCGGCCATGCGCTCGAGGTCGGAAAAGGCGCCCCCGCCAAGCCTGTCTGCCGTGGGCCGCGCGGGGTCGAGGTGCTGACTCCGCGCTTTCCGGATCTGCGCAGCCAGGCTCTTTTGGCGTGACTTGAGATCGTCGAGCTTCTCCTCGATTCGCTCGAGCTGAGTTTTCATCGCGCCGGCTGCTGTCGCCTGCTCAGCTGCTTGGGCCCTGACGCTCCCCGCTTCTTTGAGCGTTCGCGCCTTGCGTCGGAGTGCTTCGCGGGCGAGATCCTCGTCGCCACGTTCGAGCGCGACGAGCGCCTTCTGCTCCCAATCAGCCGCCTCGAGCTCGAGCTCCTTCTCTTTCTGCCCGAGCCGTTTCGCGCTTCCCATCACTTCGATCAGGTCTCGACGGGCGCGCCCGAGCGCCGATTTCATCTCGGACACCGTTTGACCGATCATCTTTTCCGGGTCCTCCGCCTGGTCGATGAGCGCGTTCAGGTTCGATTTGATGACCCGATTGAGCCGATTGAAGATCCCCATGCCCCCTCGTAGGGTCAAGATCCCACGAGGGGGGCCTCGTGTAAAGGGACTGAGGTTTCTCGACTTTCGAGTTCTGTTCATGCTAGCTGGGAAGCATGCTGAGGGGGGCACACGTCCTGATTACCGGGGGCGCGGGGTTCATTGGGACTGCTCTGACGGCGAGGCTGGCACAGGACAACCACGTGCGAGTTCTCGACATCCTGCGCCGGAATGCGCTCTCGAAGGCCGGCCTCGACCATCATCCAAACGTGGAGCTGATCGTCGGCGACGTTCGCGACATGACTGCGGTTCGCCGGGCGGTCACCGGTTGTGACTATGTCATCCACATGGCGTCGATCGCAGGGGTCGATACGGTTCTGAAGAATCCCGTGATGACGATGGAAATCTCCCTCGAAGGGACGATGAACGTCTTGCGCGCCGCCAACGACTGCACGGGGATCAAGCGGGTGATCGATTTTTCGACCAGTGAGGTGTTCGGCTCTTATGCGTTTCGAGTCCGTGAAGCCGACGTGACTAGCCTAGGCGCAGTCGGCGAAGCCCGGTGGACATACGCGGTCAGCAAGCTAGCAACCGAGCACCTTGCCCACAACTACTGGAAACAGTTCAAGCTCCCAACCGTTTCGATCCGTCCGTTCAACATCTTCGGACCGGGGCAGGTCGGGGAGGGTGCGGTGCACGCGTTCGTCGTGCGGGCGCTCCAGGGCGACAAGATCCTGATCCACAACGAGGGCGACCAAATTCGCTCCTGGTGTTACATCGACGACATCGTCGATGCGATCCTGCTCGCCATGCAGCGCGACGCGGCGATTGGAGAGAGCTTCAACATCGGGAACCCCCGCAGTACGGTGACGATCTACCAGCTTGCGCGGCTGATCGTTCGTCTCACCGAGAGCAAGTCCCCTATCGAGTTCGTCGATTGGGATTTCCCGGACGTCGAGCTCCGGATTCCAGACGTGAAGAAGGCTGAGGAGCTCCTGGGCTTCCGGGCCCAGGTCGAGCTGGAGCAGGGGCTCCTGGAGACGATCGAATGGTATAGGCGCAAGCTCAACGGCGAGGCGTGAGGTGTCGGGCGGCTCCCCGCGTGTCTACGATCTGTCTGAGGCCCGTCCTGACGGCTGGTTCGACGAAGTGCTCGACCAGTCCAAGGACTTCGAGAAGGCCGGGGAGATCATTGGGCGGAGCACCCTCGGACTGGCCCTCATCGCTGGGGCGCGCATTCTCAGTTTGACGGGAAGTCCGAGTTCCCAGGATCGGACGGTCGTCGAGTTCTCCATCGGCCAGGATCCCACCGTGCGACAAGTGCCACTGTCGGAGTTCCGCGAGACGATTGGACAGTACCTGCTGACGCCGCTCGAAAGCAGGGGCCTCGGGACCGAGCCCGACGTCGAAGCGCTGCAGTCGCACATCGGCGGGCGCTACATGCTCGAGGCTTCGTTGTTCCACGTACGGCCACTGCAGCTCCGGTACGAGCTGGGCCTTTCGGAGATCACACTGCAGTTCAATGGTGTGCGACACGTCTTGGCGCTCGAGGACTTCAGGGACGTGCTCGATGAACGTGTGCGTTCAGAGCTCGGGCTCGACCGCCAGAACGAGGCCGCGCTCGACCTTACCCTCGTCGACGAGGCGGAGAAGGCCAACGCTCGAGGCAATTGGGCTGCCACCGTTGCCATGCTCAACCCCTGGTTGGCCCCAATTTCCATGCTCCTGCGTACCGGTGAGTCGGAACACCTCGGTGAAGAGGTCCATACGCGTCTCTCGATCAGCCTCGACCTACTCGGGGCTGCCTACGCCAAGATGGGCGAGCTCGACGCCGCCAACGAGGTCCTGCGACTCGGCGTTCAATGGGCTGGCGAGTCGGGAAAGGCTGGGGACCTGTTTCTCGCGCTAGGTCGCGCGTCGGTGCAGGGCGCAAAGCATGGTGAGGCGATTGGGCTATTGCGAAGGGCGATTCGACTTGGCGCGGAGGAGCGCGAGGCCTTGCCTCTTCTCGTGCAATCCCTGGCCGCCCGCGAGCAGCGCTTGGCAGCGA
>JBAVOF010000347.1:0-1801 GCA_049691835.1 Polyangiales bacterium | reverse complement strand
AGCCCGGTGTCGTCGTCGTAGAGCCCGCCTGCAAACCCAAACGGCTGGAACCCTGGATTGGTGTCTTGGAGCACCCGCCCGAACGCATCGTAATCCATGCGCTGCACGACCGCTCCCGTCTCCGCGTTCACCACCAACCGCACACTCCCCACGTGGTCCGTGATCAAACGATACACCGTGCCGTCGGTCATGACCATCGCATCGGGGACGTGCGCGCGGGTGCCGTAGAGGAACGTCGCCCGCACATTTCCGGCGCCATCGAGCTCGGCGATGGGGTTCAGGGCATCGGCGTAGAGCCAGCCTCGTTCGAGGTTTCCGTCACGCACCTTACCAATCCGGCGCCCGAGCGCGTCGTGGATGTAGTGGAGGTCCATGCCGGGCTCGGTGACGCGCTGGAGGCGTCCGAGGCCGTCGTACGTGTAGGTGGTGGTCGCTGCGCCATCGGTTTTGCTCTCTAGCTGACCTCGCGCGTTGTAGCTGTAGGTGAAGCCGCCGTACTCGCAGAGCTGGTCCTCCGCGTTGGCCGCGGTGTCGCCGGAGGGACCGGGGCACCGAATACTGGTCGGAAGCTCTGCATCGAGCGGGACGGCGCCCGGGTAGTTGGACAGGGCCTTTTGTCGGTTGCCGTTGCCGTCGTAGGCGTACTCCTCGAGCAGCGTGCCGGGCTCACCGCCGGTGATGTCGTGCACGGTGACGAGCCGTCCCGCGGCATCGTAGCCGAACTTACGGGTGCGTGGGGCGTCGTTCTCGACCGTCTCGGTCCAGGCGTCGATGCGACCCCGATCGTCGTAGGTGTACGCCGTATCGTAGAGGTTATTGGCCCCGGCATCCGCGAACGTGAAGAGCAAGTCTCCAAACCCTGGCGTCGTCGCGCTCACGTCGAGCCCGTGGCTCGTCGTCACCGTGTCAAGCGTCGTGCCCGTCACGTGGCCGTCGATCGGGCTTCTGGCGAGGCTGAGCGTCGGAAAGACGCCACCGACATCCGCGAGGCTCGTCACCAGCCCGTCGCGGTCGCGTAGGAGCTTCACGCTCTTGCCCCCGGTCACATGAAGCTCCGAGACCTCCAAAAAGTCGTTGTAGAAGCGCTCGACCGTGCCAGTGAGGGCGACCGTGCCAGAGACGCCGGGCACCGCATGGGCCCCGGACCACGTGGTCCGAATCGGAAGCGTCGATTGCCAGGCGAAGGTCATCGCGCCGCCGGTTGGCGCGGTCGCGGAGGTCCGGCGTCCGACCCCATCGTAGCCAAACGTGGTCATGCCATGCCCCGGCACGCTCACGGAGCTGAGCGTCGCCTTGACCGGGTCGTAGACGTAGTCGACGGGCTAAGCCGCCCGATCTGAGTTCGGTCTCGTCCGGACGCCCGCCGGCTTGGCGACGAACGCTCCTCTATTAGGTAGATCGGGACGACGAAGCTTGGAGCTTGTTACCGAAACTGGAGCTCGCGGGGTTCCTTCTGATACCTAAGACTGAAGTTGCGGATCTGGTTCGGCCAAGGTTCCTCGTATGAGTATCCCTCCAACGTATCCAGGCGTCCTCCTCGCACGAAAAGGACGAATCCTGCACCGTACTCCAAGCCATCCACAGCCGCCTGCACATCGCCGAAATGAAAGTCCAGGTGTCTTTCCACGAGTGGCGTACCTGACGGCACTTCGAAAGAACAGAAGAAGCCGGCGCCGGTGTACTCACGCGAAGCAACGTGGGCTTTTTCGGCCTGTGCCCTGAGTATAACCAGCACCGGGTGATCTCCGGCGAGGAGTTTGTCTAGTACCGCCTGTTCGAATTCGGTGAGACCCTCCATAGC
>JBAVOF010000346.1:0-9053 GCA_049691835.1 Polyangiales bacterium | reverse complement strand
CCCAATGGGGAGAGAATCGTTGACGAAGTCGGAGCTCATCGACGCTGTAGCCCAGCGCACGAAGATCACCAAAAGCCGTGCTGAACAAGTTGTAAACTGTGTTTTCAACGCGATGACCTCGGCGCTCGAGCAGGGGGAGGGGATCGAGATCCGCGGCTTCGGCAGCTTCACGGTTCGCGAATACAAGTCCTACAGTGGGCGAAACCCCCGGACAGGCAGGCCGGTGCCAGTTCCGGAAAAGCGCCTTCCGTTCTTCAAAGTTGGAAAAGAGCTCAAAGAGCTCGTCAACGGTGGCATCGCCGAGGGCGGTGTCGCCGAGTCCGGCGAATAGAGGCCACGGATGAAGCCCGAAGCGCAGCTCGCCGAGCTCAAGCGCGGTGTGGTCGATTTGCACGTGGAATCGGAGTTGCTCGAACGCTTGAGCTCCGGGAAGCCGCTGAAGATCAAGGCTGGATTCGATCCCACCCGACCGGATCTCCACCTCGGGCATACGGTGCTGCTCAACAAGATGCGCCAATTTCAGGATCTCGGGCACGACGTCGTGTTCATCGTCGGCGATTTCACTGCACAGATCGGGGATCCGTCCGGTCAGAGCAGCACGCGCCCGGTGCCGACGCGAGACGAAATCATCGAGGGCGCACGTACCTACGCCGAGCAGGCGTTCAAGATTCTCGATCGTGATCGAACACGAATCGTGCACAACAGCGAATGGCTGGGCAAGATGGCGTTCGACGACGTCATTCGACTCGCGGGCAAATACACCCTGGCGCGGATGATGGAGCGCGACGACTTCAAGCGCCGCTGGGCCGACCATCAGAGCATCTCACTTCATGAGCTCCTGTACCCGCTTGCTCAGGCATACGATTCGGTGATGCTCCAATGTGACGTGGAGCTCGGCGGAACCGATCAACTCTTCAACCTGCTCGTCGGCCGAGAAATCATGCGTGAGATGGGACAGCGTCCTCAGATCGTCATGACTACGCCGATCCTGGAAGGTCTCAACGCGCGCAACGAAAATGGAAAGATCATCGGCGCGAAGATGAGCAAGTCGCTCGACAACTACGTCGGCGTCGCCGAACCGCCCAAGGATCAGCTTGGAAAGCTCATGAGTATCTCGGACGACCTCATGTGGCGCTACTACGAGTTGCTTTCCTCGCAACCCACACTCGAGATCGAGCGCAGAAAGCGAGCCTGCGCCGCCGGCGAAATGAACCCACGCGACGCCAAGATTGCGCTCAGTAAAGAGATCGTCGCTCGATACCACGATGCGGAACAAGCCAAGGCCGCGGAGGCCTCGTGGCTCGCCCAGTTCTCCAAGCGCCAGGTTCCGGATGACTTGCCGGAGCACGAAATCGTCCTCGACGAGGACTCGGTTTGGGTCCCCAAGCTCCTCAGCGACATCGGTCTCGCCAAGAGCTCGAGCGACGGCCGCCGCCGCATCCAGCAAGGTGGGGTGGAAATCGACGGGGACCGACTCGTCGACCCCCAGGCAAAGCTCTCGAAGGGGCGGCGCTACGTCATCAAGGCCGGCAAGCGCAGCTGGGCCGCAGTGACCCTGAAATAGGGTTGAACGGGGCCGGAGGGCCGGCCTTTGACGCGGTATGATTTACGTCGTAAATGATATCGATGGCCCGGGCAGCACTGACGGTGGCGGAGCTGGACGCGTTTCGGGCGCGAGCGGTGGACGCGGCCGTCTGCTTGTTCGCGAAGCATGGTTACCGAGGGATGACTCTTCGGTCCTTGGCGAAGGAGCTCGGCGTGAGCCCGATGACGCCATACCGGTACTTCGAGAACAAAGAGGAGCTCTTCGCCATGGTGCGGATGGAGGCCTTTCGGAGGTTCGCCGACGCGCAGAGGGATGCGGTCGCTGGGATCGACAATCCCAACGATGCGTTGTGGGTGCTCGGCAAGGCGTACGTGAGCTTCGCGCTCGATGAACCGGATGCCTACCACATCATGTTCGAGCTTCTTCAGGCGCCAGCGGGAACCTACCCGGAGCTCGAGGCGGAGCAGGCGCGCGCGTTTTCCTATCTTCACGAAGCGGTGGAGTCAGGGGTGAGCGCGGGGCGCATGGATGGCGATCCTCTCCAGCGCGCGCACCTTCTCTGGGCGCAGGTGCATGGGCTTGTCTCCCTGCACCTGGCCGGCAAGCTCGTGATGGGCTGTTCACTGGAAAAATTGGTCTCGGCGGTTTTCGACGAACCCGAGTCAGTGCATTGATGCGGACATAGGAGAGCGACATGCGAATCGGAACATCCTACAAGCAGCATCCCGGTCTGGCGGACCGATGGGATGCAATCGTCATTGGTTCCGGAATCGGCGGCCTGTCCGTCGCGGCCGCAATGGCCAAGTTGGCCGGTGACCGGGTGCTCGTGCTCGAGCGGCACTACACCGCGGGAGGGTTCACACACACGTTCCGGCGCCCGGGCTACGAGTGGGACGTGGGCGTACACTACATCGGCGACGTCTCCGATAGTCGTGGGTCGGCCCGGCGGATTTTCGACTTCATCACCGATGGTGAGCTCGATTGGGCCGACATGGGAGACGTGTACGATCGCATCATCATCGGCGAGAGCTCCTACGACTTCGTGAAGGGTCGCGAGAACTTCCGCGCGCAGATGCACGAGTACTTCCCCCGCGACAAAGATGCGATCGACGAATACCTCGAGAAGGTGGTCGCCACGGCGAAAAAAGCGCAGCTCTTCTTCGCCGAAAAAGCGATGCCGCCGCTCGTCTCGACCTTGTTCGGCGGCATGATGCGTCGACCCATCGTGAAGGAGGCGCTTCGGACGACCCGGGACGTGCTCGAAGAGATCACGCAGAATCAAGAGCTCATCGCCGTGCTGACCGGCCAGTTCGGCGACTATGGGCTGGTTCCGGCAAAGAGCAGCTTCTTCATCCATTGCATGGTGGTCAGCCACTACCTCCGCGGCGCTGCCTATCCGGTCGGTGGGTCGGCGCGGATCGCCGAATCCATCCTGCCGGTGATTGAAGCAGCAGGCGGCGAGGTGGTCACCAATGCCGAGGTAGCCGAGATCATCATCGAGGACGCGCGCGCCGTGGGTGTGAAGCTGCTCGACGGCCGTGAGCTCCGCGCGCCTACCGTCATCAGCGATGCCGGCGCTGTGAACACGTTTTCGCACTTGCTCCCGGCCGAGGCCGCGAAGGCCACCGGATTCCCCAGCAAGCTCGACGCGATCGGCCCTTCGGTCGCGCACCTCTCGCTTTACGTGGGCCTTCGAGGCAGCACGGACGAGCTTCAACTCGAAAAGACGAATCTCTGGGTCTATCCGGACCACCGGCACGAAGTGAACTTCGCGCGATTCCAAGCCGACCTGAACGCGCCGCTGCCCCTGGTCTATCTGTCGTTCCCGTCCGCCAAGGATCCGGATTTCCAAAGGCGGCATCCGGGTCGTTCGACGATCGAAGCCGTCACTCTCGGGACCTACGAAGCGTTCAAGGCCTGGGAGAACACCTCATGGAAGAAGCGCGGCACCGAGTATGACGAGCTGAAGGCGAGCCTTTCGGAGCGTCTGCTCGATACGCTTTACCGACACGCCCCGGCGACGCGCGGAAGGGTCGAGATTGCAGAGCTGTCCACACCGTTGACGACGCGCAACTTTGCAGCTCATCCGGGCGGCGAGATCTACGGTCTTCAACACACGCCGATGCGTTTCGAACAACGCTGGCTCCGCCCGCGTACACCGATCAAGGGCCTGTACCTGACCGGGGCAGATGCGTGTTCAGCCGGGGTGGTTGGTGCCTTGATGGGCGGGATGCTCTGCAGCTCGGCAGTGCTCAAAGGCAACGTCCTCGGTCGAGTCCTGAAGCATCAGTCTCAGCTCTTGCGCGCGAAGGCGCCAGGCCAGCGCACCCCGGCCCGCGCCTAGATCCGGGAGACACCGATCACGGAATCACGGGCCGGGAAATCATCCCCGACTTGCTCGAGCAAAACATCGGCAGGGCAGCGTGAGCTCTCTAGGAGCTCCCGCAACGGTCGCAACAGAACGCTCTCGTCCGCTCCGTCCTCGTTCCGGTGGCCGATGCGTCGCAGCCCCGATTCCGCGAGCTCCAGCACCTGGCCGGCCCAATCGGCGGCGTCCCGATTCATCAATCGTGTGCGTACCCCGAGCCGTGCAAGCGAATCGCGCCGCCGCTCGACCTCGGGAAACGACCAGGGGTCGACCAGGCCCTCGAGCGCGCGAAAGCTGGTCGCGTCGTAGAGGAGCCCCTTCCACAGAGCCGGAAGAGCAAACAGCATCTCCGGCCGCTGGGCGTCCGCGCCGCGACACTCGATGGTGCTCTTGAGTCTGACCTCCGGAAAGAGCGTGCTCAGGTGAGTCATCCAATCACCCTGGGTTGCCTTGATGCCGTGGAACCCCTCCTCCATGAACGAGCGGAATGTCTGCCCGGTATTGTAGTGGGGCTTGCCATTTCGCTTGACGAGAAACATCGGCGCATCGAGAGCCCAGTCGACGTAGTCGACGTACGATGGATGGTCCTTCCATGCGAAGGGCAGCAGACCGGAGCGGTCGGGGTCCATGTGCAGCCAGATCAGCGCACGATAGGACCGATAGTCGCTTCGCTTCCCCCCTTCCCAAGGGCTGTTCGCGAACATCGCGGTCACCAGCGGCTGTGCGCGCAAGGCCACTCGCAGCTTCCGCATCGCATCTTCTTCCGATGCGTAGTCGAGATTGGCCTGCACAGTGCAGGTCTTGGTCATCATGTCGGCGGCCATCGAACCTCGTGTTGGCATGTATTGCCGCATCACCGCGTACCGCATCTTCGGCACCCAGCCGAGCTCGTCGACGGATGCGAACGGATGACAGCCGAGGCCGAGCCAGACAAGGCCGAGGTCTTCGAGAACCGGCTGAAGGGCAGCCCAGTGCGCATCGGACTCCGCCTTGCCCTCGTGAACGGTCGTGTATGGTGCGCCGGAAAGCTCGATCTGCGAGCCGGGCTCGAGCGTCACCGAGGTGTTCTGGCGCCGCAACGCAATGACGGGACCGCCCTCGGTCTCGCGCTCCGGCGTCCATCCCTGTTCTGCGACCAGCCTGTCGAAGATCGTCAATACGCTGACGGGGCCCTCGTACGGCAGGTGCGCACCATCTACTTCCCGTACGGCGATTCGTTCAGCCTCTGAGCCGATCAGCCAGCGTTCCTGCGGCTTCTGCGCTTCATAAAACAGCGCCAGCAAGTCGTCCATTCCGCGAAGCGGGGCATCGGGTTTCGGCAACGTGTCCTCTGAGTTCGCGTGTTGGGCAGCGGAACGTACCATGAAGCCCCAGGCCATGCCTCCGGGACGCGTCGGTTCGCAGTTGCGCGCTTGGCCCGAACGTGGTGGAACATGCCGGTGGATCGACTGCTAGAGCTTCTCCGAGAACGCGGTTTTCGCCGTGGCCGATTCGTGCTGAGCTCCGGCAAGGAGAGCGACTTCTTCATCGACTGCAAGCCCGCGGTGCTGACGGCTGAGGGTCATGCCCTGGTGGGCCGCGCGCTCTTAGAACGAATTCGCGACGTCTTGGGTCCCGTTTCTGCGGTTGCTGGTGTGGAGCTCGGGGGCTGTCCGCTCGCCTCGGCGGTCGCCTGTGCCTCCCTGGCTGACGGCGAATCGATCGACGCAGTCTACATCCGCAAGTCGAGCAAAGAACATGGCACGCGAAAAATGCTCGAGGGAGCCGACCACTTGCCGCTCGGGGCGAAGCTCGCGATCGTGGAAGACACGGTGACCACAGGTGGCTCGACGCTTCGTGCGATTGCGGCGGTCCGGGACGCGGGATACGAGGTCGCCGGGGTAATCGCCGTAGTCGACCGGCTCGAGGGCGGCGCGGCTGCGATCCGCGACGCTTCCGTGCCTTTCGGGGCGCTTTACGACCGAACAGACTTCATGAGGGACGACTGAGCTTGCGGCGTCGATGCCCTCAAACGCGGCGCTTGAAGAAGGTTTGACAGCGCCAATCCTTGATCGCTATGATTCGATGGTTGCGTAAGCCTTCGTAACAAATGGGGAAACGGGCCGTACGGGGAGGTACAGAATGATTGTGCGCCACAGGGGGTGGGCGGTTGCAGTTCTCATTGCAACGCTCGGATTGGGTTGTCACGCAGCAGAGAATGACCCGAAGGGACAAGCAGGCGAGCTCTCCGATCCGGTTCGGCGAGAGAATGCGATCTTCAATCTCAAGGGGATCTACACGGAAACGCTCGCTGCAAGCGGCGGTGATCGGGGTAGCCCCGAGGTGCAAGCGGTCGCCGATGTGATCGTCGATCCCCTGACTCAGGCTTACCTCGCATACCCGGAAGACCGCATCAACGGGCTCGCGATTCTGGATCTTCTGTACGAGATGCAGGACCCGCGGAGCTTGCCAGCGTTGATCGAAGCGTTGAACTGGCGCACGGAGGTGTCGGAGGACCACGCGATTCGAGCGGCCCAGACCATCCAAGCGATGGAGGTTCCCGCGGCCGAGCGGCCCAAGGTCATCCAAGCACTGGGGCGTTCGTTCGAGCGTATCACCGGCTCTCGCGCTCAGGACGACAAAATGCGCGTCGCGCTGCTTCGAGCACTGGGATCGCTCAAGGACAAAGGTGCGACCGAGATTCTGGCGAGTGTCGCCATCAAGCAAGACGAGAATCAGAACTTCCTGATCAATCGACTGGCGGCCCAGCAGCTCGGCGAGTTGAGGGACCCATCGGCGATTCCCGCATTGATCAAGTGCCTGTTCCTTTTCGCTCCCAATCAGCCCGGACTTCGGATGAACGACGTGGCGGCCGAAGCACTCATCCTGATCGGTCGCCCTTCGCTCAACCCGCTACTTGAAGTGCTCGCGGGCAAGAATGCGACGGCCAACGAGATCGCGAAGCAATACATCGACGCCATCAAGGCCCGAAGGCCCGACCTGGCCAACGAGATGACCGTACGACAGGTGACAGGCGGAGAGTCGAGCTTCGCGCTCGGTGCGCTCGGCTTTTCCGAGGCTTTGGAACCTCTGCTCGAGGAAGCCGGCTCCTCGGACACCGCGCGAAAGCTGAACGCCGCGATCGCCTTGGTGCGCGTCAACGTTCCGGCCTCGCAAAAAGACCGTGTACGCTCGACCTTGAAGAAGGTATTCGATGAGCTGCCAAAGGGCTTTGAGGGCATCGGGATGCGCGGGCAAATGCTCGCCGTGATTGCGCACACCTACGACGCGGAGATGATGCCCTTCATCTATGAGCAGATCGTCAACACGAAGGCCGGCCCCGAGTTGCGATTGCTGGCGGTCGGAAACTACGCACTGCTCGCTAACAAGGCAGAAGCCGCAAGCCTCTCGCAGGTGATCGCGGACGAGAAGCCTTCCGAGGACGGTGGTTACAGAGAGAAGTTCCTAGAGAACAAGCCAATGCTCGACCTCGCCAAAGAGTGCGACTCCAGTGTCGATTGCTGGATTTCCAAGGCCGGGCGCGCGGACGCGCCCACCGCGCGCAAGGGAGCGTACATGCTTGGACGTTACGCTGCTGGCAACGACAAAGCCGTCGAGGTGTTGGTTCCTCAGCTCGGCAGCGAAGACCTCGGCGTTCGTCTCGGAGCGCTCATGGCGATCGATCACATCGCGGTCAAGGGCAGCCCAGCGGCGGTCGCCAAGATTGACGAGCTTCGTGTTCGCGAAGAGGGTCAGTCCGTCTGGACCCGTTTCAGCCGCGAGGCGCTGCCGATTCAGGCGCGCCTACGCAGCCGGGCGAGTGACACGCGATAGCACCGATGGCGGCTGAGCTTTGCTGCGCACTACAATCGTCGTCGCCTTGTTTGGATCAGCTTGGTTTGCCGGTTGCGACCGTCGATCTGATCAATACCGTTCCTCGGCCCGTCAGGCCCCCATCGTCCTCAACGTCGTCGCGCGAGCGGGAGGCTCTTCGATCGCCGCCGCCGAGGTCGCAAACCTCATGGCCTCCGAAAGCATCAGCGCCGAAGCGGCGGTGCAGGAGCTCATCGACGATGCGCTTCTGGTACAGGAAGCTGAACGGATGGGATTCACGGAAGGCCGGGAAGGCGAACGTGTCGTCGAACGGCTCATGGTCCGCGCCATGCTTCACGATCTCGAAGAGGAGAACACGCCCGAGACTATCTCCGCCGCGGAGGTGCGCGCGGACTATGCTCAGTATGCGGATAAGTTCCAGGTTCCGGAGCGCAGGAGGTCATGGCACATCCTCGTGAAAGATTCCGGGGACGCGGGTAAGGCGCTCGCAGAATCGATCCTGCGTCAGATCCGCCAAGCGAAAGACCCGAGGAGCGTCTACGAGCTATACGCCCAAGGTGGCCTGGAAGGCACGGAGATCGAGGTGACGGCGGAGGATCTCCCCGCGATCACCACCGATGCGAAGATCGAGCAACCGTACAAGAAGGCGCTTTTTGCGGCGAAATCCGAGGGCGCCCTCGAGACGGTGGTGAAGACCTCGCACGGTTGGCACGCCATCGTGCTCGCTGAGATTCGACCGGCGGAACGCCGGACCTTGGACGAGGTCGAGGATGAGATTCGCGCCCGGCTCAGCCAGAAGAAGCGATTTGAGAAGGTGGTCGACATCGTACAGGGCCTCGAGGCACGGGGACTCGTGCGGTACGACCAGCGTGGGGTGGAGCGGCTCCTCTCGATGCCCGGCTTGCCCGAGCGCGCGCAATGAGCGGGCCGCTGCGACCTGGGTAACGCCCCGCCGGATCCGCCCGGCGCACGATCCTCTTGCGCTCCTCACTCGAGGGACTGAAGCAGGGCGTCACGAACCTCATACACCTGCGGTGGATGCGCCGGAGTCCGCTCTGGTGAAAACGCGTCGACCGATGTGACCGGCGTGATGCGCGAGCCTTCTGTCAACGCAGCAGTGAGCGATTGCCGAGTTTGATGGCCCTGGCGCAGCGTCGCTGCGATCAAGCGATACGCGTCATACCCGTACGCAGCGAACATCTGCGGCGCCGTGCCGTATCGCGTCTCGTACTCGGCGCGGAAATGTTGATTGAGGCTGGCTTCGGATGCTTCGTAGAACGGAAGCGCCACGACGGCGCCCTGGATGTAACGCTGAGCGCGTCCAAG
>JBAVOF010000345.1:0-4888 GCA_049691835.1 Polyangiales bacterium | reverse complement strand
CCGTCGATCTGCACCGCGCGGACCGCGCCGGTGGACAGGATGAAACGGCCGAGGCGGGTGTCGCTGATGCCCCTCGGGTCGCGAAGCTTGAGCGCGAGCACCAAGGCCTCGAACGTAAATGCGTCGTCGCTGAGGTCGTATTGAGTGTCCCCGGCGCCTCCCCAGACCAATGCCTCCACATCGACGTAGGGGTACTTGCGGGTCGAGCCTTCGAGAATGATCAACCCGGCATTAGGGCCGAGTTGCCCCCAGAGCTCGGCACCGACCCGGTGCGGCTGCGCGTGGCTCCTCGAGGCGAACGCGAGCAGGAGTGCAACAGATGCAGCCAGCGCGAGCGCCCAACGCTTCGCAGCTCGAATCTTCCTGCTTGCGCTTCGCCCTGATTTTGGACCATGTTCTTGCTGCTCGAACCGCTCTGGGGGCGGCGAGCTCGCCATCCCATGCATATATCGCCGCTCGCTTGGATCGCTTTTGCCTGCGCCGTCGCTGCGGCCGTGATCATGGTGCTGTACCTGGTGTACCGGCCGCCCCTGGACGCGAAGACGAAGGCGCTGCTCATGCTGGGCATCGGGGTCTTGCCGATCGTGACCGCCATGGTCGGCAACATGGAAGGGCTCGAAGCAACCGAGCACCAGGGTTTTTGCGGAAGCTGCCACACGATGGACATGCACATCGCGGACGCCAACGACCCTGATAGCACCTCGCTTGCCGCCATCCACTCCCGCAACCACAAGTTCGGAGACATGAGCTGTTACGTCTGTCACAAGGACTATGGGATGTTCGGCTATGCCCTCACCAAGATGGGCGGCATGAAGCACGTCTACATGTATCTGACCGAGTTCATGTGGTACGACATGGAGGAAGCGCTCCCGAAGGTGCACATGGCGCACCCGTTCAAGAACACCAACTGCATGCAGTGCCATACGACGACTGGGAGCCTCTGGAACGACGTGCCGGACCATAGCGGGCTTCTCGAGGACTTGCGCGCCGGAGAGACGAGCTGCGTGAGCGCCGGCTGTCACGGCTACGCACATCCTTTTAGCAAATCAGACGAAGAAACTCCATCGGACACCGAGCCCCATTCCGCTCTGGATGTCTCTGCTTCGGGGGGAACATGAAGCCGAAGGACAAGATCGAGAAGTTCCTCGATACCGCTTCCCGGTCGCGGCTGCTTGTCTACGCTTGCCTGCTTGGGCTCATCGGCCTCGCGCTGATGAGCTGGTCGCTCTTCGAACAGGGCTGGCTTCCGGTGATGATGGCAATGTCGGTCGGCCAAGGCATAGGCACGCTATCATTCGTCCTGTTCTTGGTGGTAGTGCTTATCGACCTGCGAGGGGCGGAGTTCCGGCCCTCGATGCCTCCCGAATCGCGCAAGCACAAAGACGACTAGGCGCCCGCACGCCAGACATGCAGCCCGACGAGGCCTGCCCCCAACCCCAGAATGATTGCGGCCGTGACGAGCGAGCTCGGCGGCACGAACGGCATCAGTGCGAGGCAGGTGAGGGCGCCGGCGATCGGCACGGGTCGAGGCGCGCAAAATGTGCGCGACGGCGCGCGGTCTCGGTGCTTGATCGCGATGAGGGAGAGGTTGATCGTGAAAAAGACCAGGAGCAGCAAGAGACTGGTCGTGCCCGCGAGATAGGTCAGTGTTCCCGACAGTGCGAGAGAGACAGCGACAGCGAGGACTACGAGAATTGCTAGGTGAGGCGTTCGGCGCTTGGGATGTACCTTGCCGAGCGCAGCGGGCAGGAGCCCTTGGCGTGACATGCCGTAGATCAAGCGAGAGCCCATGATGAAGTTCAGCAAGCCCGTGTTGGCGACGGCGAACAGCGCGATTAGCGAGAACAAGCGGTCAGGGATGGCATCGGTGGATCGCTGCACAACCGAGAGCATTGGCGCTGCCGACTCCGCCAGCACGGCAGGCGGTACGACGCTCGTCGCGATCACGACGACCATCAGATACACGGTTCCGGTGATGCCGAGGGCGAGGAGTATAGCCAGGGGCATGTTGCGCCCAGGGTCCTTCACCTCTTCGGCGACGTTGACCATGTCTTCGAAGCCGATGAAGGCAAAGAAGCTCAACGCCGCGCCCCGCGCGATCGCATTCCAACTTACATCGCCGCTTGCCGCAATGGTTTGGTTCACACCTGCTTCGGGATCCTTGTCGAGGTAGAGAGCGCCGACGACGATCACCAGCAATAAGCCTGAGAGCTCGACCATCGTAGCAACGATGTTGGTGGTGGACGATTCGGTCATCCCCCGGAAGTTGATCGCGGCCAGCAGAAGCAGAATGCCGGTCACCGCGACCGATGGGGGAAGCCCTGGAGCGAGCTCGGTCATGTAGCCCCCGAAGGCCACCGATACAGTCGCGAGCGAGAGGACCCCTGAGCAGAGCACGACCCAACCGACCAGGAGGGCCAGGGCCGGCCTGCCGAAGGCCTGCTCCGCGAAGAACGACTCGCCGGCGCTCCGAGGGAATCGTCCCCCGAGCTCGGCGTAGGTGAGCGCCGTCAGGCCGGCTGCCAGCAGCGCGATGGCAAACGCAGCCCAGCTCGCGCTGCCGGCCACCCCTGCCACTTTCCCCACGAGCGCGTAGATCCCGGCCCCCAGGATGTCCCCGACGCCGTAGAGGACCAGCGCCCAGAATCCGAGCGATCGGCGCAGCTCATGGGGGGTGGAGTTGGTCATCGTGCGGAGCGGTCGTTTCGGTCAAAGAAGGGGTCGTCTACGACGCAAGGCGCTGGTAGGCTCACCGACGCCATGAAGCAAACCAAGTTCACTCTCGAAGAGAACGAAATTCCCGAGCGTTGGTACAACATCGTCGCAGACATGCCCAACAAACCGTTGCCACCCCTCAATCCGGCAACGAAGGAGCCGATTGGCCCCGAGGCGCTCGCGCCGCTCTTTCCGATGGCGTTGATCGAGCAAGAGGTCAGTGCCGAGCGTTGGATTCCGATCCCGGACGAAGTGCGACAGATTTACACGCTTTGGCGGCCATCGCCGCTGTTCCGCGCCCATGCATTGGAAAAGGCGCTCGATACGCCCGCACACCTCTATTACAAATACGAGGGAGTGAGCCCAGCGGGGTCGCACAAGCCGAACACGGCAGTCGCTCAAGCGTACTACAACAAGCAAGAGGGCGTGAAACGCATCACGACCGAGACGGGCGCCGGTCAGTGGGGAAGCGCGTTGAGCTTCGCTTGCCAGCACTTCGGCCTTGGCTGCGAAGTGTACATGGTGCGCATCAGCTACGACCAGAAGCCCTATCGCAAGCTGATGATGAATACCTGGGGCGCGGAGGTGATCCCGTCGCCGAGCGACAGGACCGAAGCCGGACGCTCGATCCTCGCCGCCGACCCCGAGTCCCCGGGAAGCCTCGGCATCGCGATCTCGGAAGCGGTGGAACGCGCTGCCACTGACCCAGACACCAAGTACTCGCTAGGCAGCGTGCTCAACCACGTCCTCATGCATCAGACCGTGGTGGGGCAGGAGGCGATCAAGCAGATGGAGAAGGCTGGTGAGCTTCCGGACGTCGTGATCGCGCCGTTCGGTGGGGGCTCCAACTTCGCCGGGCTGAGCTTCCCATTTCTTCACTTGAACTTCACTGAGGGCCAGAGCATCCGTTGCTTGGCCAGCGAGCCGACGTCATGCCCGAAGCTCACGCGCGGAGTTTTCCGCTACGATTTCGGCGACACGGTCGGGATGACGCCGCTCCTGCCCATGTACACACTGGGCCACACCTTCGTTCCGGCCAAGATTCACGCGGGAGGCCTCCGCTACCACGGCGCCGGAGCACTGGTGAGCCAGCTTCTTCACGACAATTTGATCGAGGCTGAAGCCGTCGATCAGATCGAGAGCTTCGAGGCGGGCGTTCTCTTCGCTCGCAGCGAGGGCATCATCCCTGCACCAGAGGCCAATCATGCGATCGCATCGGCGATTCGTGAGGCCAGGCACGCGAAAGAGGAGGGCACCAAGCGAGTCATCCTATTCAATCTCTGTGGTCACGGGCACTTCGACATGTCGTCTTACGAGGCGTATTTCGCAGGGAAGCTCGAACGTCATGAGCTCAGTCAGCAGGATATCGACGCAGCGATTTCCAAAATCGACACACCCGAGATTCCCGCGGCGGCGCTCTGATTGAAGGCGTAGGCATCATGCGGATCGCGGCTATCGAGCTCTATCACGTTTCGGTCCCGCTTCGTCAGACCTTCTGGCCGTCTTGGATCCCTGGGTATCCGCAAACTCACAACCGCTTCACACTAGCGAAGCTCGTGACGAACGATGGGATCGAGGGCTTTGCGGCCGGGCAGTCGATGGGCAAGGAGCGTCAGGGCCTGGGAGACCTGCTCGGTGGTTACCTGCTCGGTTCCGACCCAACTGACATCGATCGCGTTCAGGACTTGTTGAAGCAGGCAGGGTTCCTCGGGTGGCGGAATTTCTGGTTAGAAGCGGCGTGTTGGGACATCAAGGGCAAGGCCGCTGGTAAACCCGTTTACGAGCTCCTCGGTGGGACGCCGCGTGCACTTCCGGTTTATCTGTCGACGGGAGAGGTTCATCCGCCGGAGCAGCGCGTCGACGAGCTGCTTCGAATGAAGGAGCGGGGTTATCGAACCGCAAAGCTGCGCGTGAAGAGCCCGCACCTCGCCGAGGACATTCGCCAAATCGAAATGGTGCGCAAGGGTGTCGGCAATGAACTGGCGCTCGGGGTCGATGCAAACCAGGGCTGGCTCGTCTCTATCGTCGATCGCGTCCCGGCCTGGGATCTCAAGCGCGCGACGGAGTTTGCGGCCGCGTGCCATGCCAACGGGTTCTCGTGGCTCGAAGAGCCGCTCGACTGGCACGACTACGATGGCCTAGCCGCCCTCAAGAGGGCGTCGAAGGTCAAGAT
>JBAVOF010000344.1:0-2920 GCA_049691835.1 Polyangiales bacterium | reverse complement strand
AGGCCTCAGCGAGACGGTCATAGCGGTACCAGGCGATGCTGCTGCCGGGGCGGTTCGCTGAGAGCCATCACCTTGCCTGCGTGCCGCCACCGGAGGCGTCGAGTCCTTCCACTTGTGGCCCCGTCGGTACGTCGTGATGCGGCCGATCGTCTGGTCATTCAGCGGCCTATCGCAGCTGACACAACGCCATCCGTTCGACGGGCGATTCTACGCTCGTCAGACCTCTTCAACCTGAAGGAGAAGCGGATGGAACGGGAATGGCGATGCGAGAAGTGCGATGCCCTCCTCGGGGTCGCACGCGGGGAGCCATCGGACAGCCAGTAGAAGTTCCCGAGGTGGCCGACCCCGTTCCTCCTGATGCCTTCCATCGCATCGTCGATGACGGCCTCCCCGAGCACCGAGTCGCGGGGACTGGGGCTGTGTGCAGCGAGTCGCCGGCCGTGAGGTGTGCGGTACTGGTACCCGTGCGAGCGCGCCTCCGCATTGCCGTTCCGCTCCCCGTCGTGCAGTCGCTTGATGACCTCACGGATCTCGACGATGTCGAACAGCTTCTCGATGTCCAGCCACGCGCTGACCAGGTCGGAGAACTCCTCCGCGACCTGCTCGTAGAGGCGGTCCCCGTGGAGCTGCGTGATCTGCAGCATGGCCGTATTGGAGATCAGGTCCCACTCGAAGGTGACTAGCGTCCGCGTGACGTGATTCGCGTAGGCACGGAGAACGATTTGGGTTCCGTCCTCGGCGACCTTGACATCGTCGTGCTGCGGCGCCCGCTCCGTATAGGCCCGCTTCTGAACGGCCGTCACGCGCAGCTTGTCGTCGAAGTGCGCGATGGAGGAGAGCGTCAGGACCTCCGGCAAAATGAGCGGCAACGGGGTGTTGAAGTACTTTCCGACGCGGTGCTGCTTCAGGTGCTGCAGGAGAAGGTCGGGGTCCTTCCAGGGTCGCAGGTCACCGCGAGGGCCGCTGTAGAGGAACACGTGTTGCTTTCCCCAGGGAGCGATCGAGTCGAGGAAGTCCACCGCTCGCTCGTAGGACACGTCCCCCGCGTCGAAGGCCTCCTGGAGCCTTTCCCGCAGATCCGTCTTCGTGCCGGACCTCTGCAGCTTCACCCTGCGGAAGAACTCCTGGATGTGGGTCTTCTTCAACGCGAGCACGAAGTCAATGAGGGCTTCCTTCTCTTCCTCCGCGTACTCGGGTGGCGGGAGTGACTTGATAGCCGTCATGCGCGTTTCCTTGCCTCCTCCATTATAATAGCAGCATCAGGTCAATCACGACCCTGCCTGTGTCCTAGACCGCAACGGGAGTTTCCCGCGCCAGGGCCTCGATCTCGGCCAAGTCCTGAGTGAAATCGAAGACCATCTGGATCGGGTTTGCCTTGGACCTGTTGTCGTTGTAACTATCAACATCCCGCTTGAGCTGCGCGCAGTCTCCGACTATCTGCTGCCGACGCTGCTGGAACGCGACCTCCATGTGGCGCCGATCCGCGTTGCGAATATCTGCCCACAGGGTGATCTGCTGGCCATGTCGCTTTACCCTGGCCGCATGCTTGCACCTCACTCGGCGTCCCTGGGAGTCAGTGATATACTCCTCCCGCATTGCCCTGGCGAGCTGGTCGGCGCACATGTCGACCATCGAGGAGTGAGGCGGTTCCCATTTCCTCGTTCGGATCGCCCACGCCGCGATCTCATGGGTCGATGCTGGCCAGGGCTCTCCGGACTCGATGTACCTCGTGACAATTGCCTGCAGTTGTTCCGCATACGTCTTCATTTTCATCACCTCAAGCTAGCCTTGAACCTGGGGTGTGTGCCCCCATCCATCCGTCAGCGTTACGTCCCACAGCACGTCGCGAATCTTCTCCAACATGTCCCGGCTGTGGGCGAACGGGATCTCCCCGCGGTGCTGCAGTTGGCCAACGACAATTCCCGGGTGGATTTCTACTGTGGCAGCAAAGCCTCTGATCTTAGTTTTCGAATAGAGCGGTCTGACTCGAGCGATGAAGTCCGTGAGCTGCGCCTGCGGCACGAGAAACTCCGCAGCCTCTTGATCGGCGCGCTGTTCGGTTTCAGACTTCTTGGAAGCTTCTGCTGCGCCCTCCCCGACGAGATCCACGTCGACGAGCGGCTGATCACTCGACGTGACGTCCCTGTGAAGGATATGCATCAGATCGTGGAGCAGAGTGTGCCAGAACCCGTCCACGCGGTCGTAACGCAGAGAAAGAGCGATCACGGGCGACTTAGCGTCAAGCCAGAATGCAGCACCGTCGATCTTACTTCCAGGCAGCGCCTCAACAAGCACCAAGCGAATCCCAGCTTCTGCGAGGACTCGTGGCACGTGGCGTGCTTCCTCTCTGTCATTCGCGAGGGCACGCAGCCGGCTGAGGCAGTCGCGGAGTCGACGCTCTGTGTATGGCGCGGCTGATACCGCCCTCGCAAGCGCCCGTGCACGGATGAGCCAGGCGCACTGTGTCATCGTCGCGGTCTCGTACGAGGTGGACTTGCGCGCGGCGTGTGGAAAGATAGACGGCGTGTCGTCGAGGCTCTTGATCTCAAAGAACGCCATCACTCTTTCCTCAAGAACGTCGATGTTGGGCGAGTGCTCGATCCAGCTACGCTTGATCATCTCCTTGATCGGCCCCATGCCATACAGCTTCGCGCGACGCGCGACCATGTCATCACGTGGCCTCACTTGCGACAGGCGAAACGCGCTTTCTAGATTCATCCAAACGGCAGGGCCGGTATCAAAGGCCTCCCCGAGCGCACGGGCCGTTGCCGGCGTGATAGCCCGCTTCCCGGTGATGATTTCATTCACAAGGCGGAGAGACGTGCCAAGGACCTCAGCTAGGACCTCCTGGGTCCAACCACGCTCCTCCAACTCCTCGCGGATGAAGTCGCCGGGCGGGAAAACCTCGATAGGAGTTCTC
>JBAVOF010000343.1:0-2333 GCA_049691835.1 Polyangiales bacterium | reverse complement strand
GCGGTCTACAGCGCCGACGCTCCGGGCCTGACGAAGTGCAGGTCGGTTTCGATCTCCTATTGAGGTGAATTTCGATGCGCTGGTTCTATCTGGCTTTGACCTGCTGCTGTCTGGCCGCGGCTTCTTTCTGTCCGGCTGCGCAGGACATCACCCAACGGACGGTGCATACGCCGCCGATCGATGTGCCGGCGGTGCGGCAGGCACACCCGAGGCTGGTTTTCCGCGGAGAAGGTTCGCCTGGTCCGGGAAGAACATTTAATGACCTCAGGCGGCTGTACCGAACCGACAGGTTCTTCCAAGAGACTTTCCGCGAGGCGTTCAAAGCGTGTGAGGAGCCGAGCCACCCGGCGATGGCGGCTGCATGCTGGATTGTGAGCGGCGAGGACCGGTACGCTGCGGCGGCAGCACGACTGCTGGACGAGGCTAAGATCACCGAGAGCGGGTCAGGAAGCTATTCGAACGTGTGGTCTTTCGCACTGGCCTGGGACTGGCTCTACGATCACCCGGCCCTGTCGCGTGGGGTGCGGGAACGCTCGGCGGCCCGTATCGCGGAGCGGCTGAAGCGTGAACTGGCGCAACTCGATGACACTGTCATGGCTCTGTGGCATGGTCGCAACCAGGCGGCCAACGGCGCGATGGTGGCCGCTTTGGCGCTGGCCGGATTACCGGGCCAGAAGCAGAACCTGAGCCGGGCGGCGGGTCACTTCGCCGCATCGTTGCGCGCATTGGATTTTTCCGAAGGATGGCCCGAAGGCCCGAGCTACTGGATCTACAACCGTGCCCTGCCCTACGCCCTGGCGGTCGACTGCTTCATGACGGCGACGGGCGTCGAGTCCCTTGACGGGATTGGAGTGCACGGGGTGATGCGCAAAATCGGGCTGTGGACGCTCTACTCCTTCGGCCCGAACGGGATCTTTGAACCGTACGGTGACTCCGCGCGTTCGCTGCGTCTGGGTGAGACGGGGATTTGGGAAGCGAGCGCGGATTACTTCGCTCGCCTTTCGCGGGATCCGGGCGTCGCGGCTGGATCGGACTATCTGCGTTCACGCTCACCGGCGCCGTACGGCAAGCGGCCGGTTCACTGGTATGCCGCCCTTGCCTACGACCCGTCAGCGCGGCCACGCGGAGGATACGACCCGCGCCGACCCGAACTGTGGTTGAGGGTGAACATGCCGCAATCGATGTTGTTTGGTCGAGATACCCTGGGAGTGGCATTCATGCGGGGCGTGTGGGGCGACCCGAATGAACTGTTCGTCTCGTTCAAGGTCGGCGACATGCTCGCCCACCATGACCATTACCAGGTAGGGCACTTTAGCATCCAGATGGGGGGGCTACTTGCGCCGCTGACGGGTATATATGGCGGGACGCCCTACACGGGCGCATACCGTCTTGGCTACGCCATCCAGACAGTGGCCTCGAACAGCCTGCTCATCCTCACCCCCGGCGAAACGTCGCAGGCGCTGTTCGCGCAGCCGAACCGGCCCTGGACGGCACTTTCGGGCGGCCAGCGCGTGATAAACCCAACGGGCTTTGACTGCCTGCATGTGGAAGACTTCAAGCGGCTGCTTAACGCGGGCCGCCATCTGGAACGAGCCACGATCAAGGCATTTGAAAGCATCCCCGGTAAGCTCGACTACATCGCAGCCGATATCACCGCCGCCTACAACTCGACCTTCTATGCGGAACCGGGCGCCGCGGCAAAGGTTTCTCGCGTGACCAGGCAGTTCGTCTATCTACGGCGGGAAAAGGCCTTTGTCGTTTTTGACCGAGTGGAGACCATCAGGCCGGAATACACCCCGAAGTTCCTGCTGCACTCGCTGGCTAAGCCGCGCACGGCGAGCGAGCGGCTTATCGCCGGCCCAAGCGCCGATGACGGAATTCTGGAGACCGGCGACCGCAAGATACAGATCGAAACCGAACGCGGCGTGCTAACGCAGATAATTCTGCTGCCGGAAAAGGCTCGCACGCTGAAGATTGGTGGACCCAACTACTCGGGCTACGTCGAGGCTGACGGCGACCAGAGAAACGGGTTCAACGGCACGAATCTCGATCCGGGGCCGGACAAGGACACGACTAGCGCCAAGCCGAAGGGACTGTGGCGAGTCGAGGTGGAGCCGGAAGGCGAGGGCACCTCACACCGGTTCCTGAATGTGCTGCTGCCGAGGCTGGCCGCAGATCGGTCCGCCAACCCTGAGGTGCAAATGCTGGAGGCCGGCGAGAATGCCGTGGCGGTCAAAGTGGGCGGCAGCGCCGTCGTCTTTTCCCGCGACGGCGGTCGGCTAGAACAGGTCGAACTGTCCACTCGTGCTGCCTTAGCGACGTGGATCGTGGAC
>JBAVOF010000342.1:0-3234 GCA_049691835.1 Polyangiales bacterium | reverse complement strand
GGGATTAGATCCGGAACCTGGGCCGCCGCACGGTCCGCGGCCGCACGGATGGCGCGTCGAAGAGTCTTGCGACGCACACCCGGAATCTCTGGATAGCGAGGCTCGATGGTTCCTGGAGCGTCTACGGCAAGCGTCTCCGGGTGCGCGATGGTCGCGACGCCGCGATACCGCTGGACCCTGCCTGCAACCCGAACGGGCTGCCCCTCGGTGAAGCGCCTCGACAGGCCTGGAATCGCGTGAAACCAAACCAGCTTGATCTCTGCATTGCCATCCTGCCCAGGGGCGTCGTCTCGCGGGCCCAGCCGGACCTCGAACCCCATGCGACCGCCACGAGGAAACGAACGAGCCCGTCGAACAATCCCTTCGACGACCTCGTGGTGCCCATCACGGAGCGCAGGGATGGGCGTCGGCAGTCGCTGATCGTCGTAGCCCCGTGGCAGCAGCCAGAGCAGATCTCCAACCGACGCGTATCCTCGGCTGCGCAGATGCGCTCCGGTGGCGGGTCCGATGCCCGGCAAGGATTCTACGGGATGCTCGAGCGGCGTAGGCACAGACGCTCTCCCCCGCCGAGCCGAGGCTCCCTTCAGCTCCAGCGGACGGCGCTGATCTCGTAGTTGCGAACGCCGCCAGGGGTCTGGACTTGCACTTCGTCGCCGACTTCCTTGCCGACGATGGCGCGGGCCACGGGAGAGGTGATGGAGATCTTGCCCTGCTGCAGATCGGACTCGTCCGGCCCAACCAATCGATAGGTGACCGCCTTGCCGTTGTCCATGTCTTCGAGCTCGACGAAGGCCCCGAACTTCACTTTGTTGCCGCCCAGCGTCGAAGGGTCGATGACGTCGGCGCGCGCGAGCTTGTCTTCGATGTCGGCGATGCGCGCCTCACACAGACCCTGTTTCTCCTTGGCAGCGTGATACTCGGCGTTCTCCTTGAGATCGCCGTGATCGCGCGCAATCCCGATCTCTTGGGAGATCTTCGGCCGCTCCGCCTTCAGGGCGCTCAACTCGGAGACTAGGGCGGCATGCCCTTCGGGGGTCATCGGAACCCGGTCCATCCCATCCTCGTAAACTGTGCCCGGAAGGATGGCAACCCAAAGCTACGCTTGGGGTGGCCGAAGAGTTGCGAGCTCCGTGGTGCGCGCATGGTACTCTTGCAGGGAGCAGACCGAGGGTGGTCTGAGACGCCGCGCCTCGATCGCGTCGACCGCCGCAACGGCAGCGGCGATCGTCGTGAAATAGGGGATATCGCTCAACACTGTCTGGCGGCGCATGGAGCGGCTGTCCCGAATGGCCTTCGCACCCTCCGTGGTGTTGAACACGAGCGCGATGTCGCCGTTCTGCAAGAGGTCGACGATGTGAGGCCTCCCCTCACCCACCTTGTGGACGTTCTCCGCTTCGACGCCGGCGCCCTCGAAAACTTGGCGTGTCCCCTTGGTCGCGATGATGTCGAATCCAAGATGCTTCAGGCGTCGCGCCAGCTCGGTGGCGGCAGGCTTGTCGTCCTCCTTGACGCTGATGAAGACCTTACCGACGTCGGGCAACTCGGCATACGCCGATAGAAGCGCCTTGTAGAACGCATCGGGGAAATTGTCGGCAATGCCCATCACCTCTCCGGTCGAACGCATCTCCGGGCTGAGGATCGTGTCGACACCGGGGAACTTGGTGAATGGGAACACTGACTCCTTGACGGCAATGTGGTCGGTCACGATCTCGCGTGTGTACCCCAGATCCCGAAGCGTGGCACCCGCCATCACCTTGGCAGCGATCTTTGCAAGCGGCACACCGATCGCTTTGCTGATGAACGGAATGGTACGAGAGGCGCGTGGATTGACCTCGATGACATACACGTCCGTTCCTCGAACCGCGAACTGAACGTTCATCAGGCCGACGACACCGAGCTCGAGCGCAAGCGCACGCGTCGACGAGCGAAGTATCGCCAGAACATCCGCCGGTAGCGAATGCGCGGGGAGCACCATCGATGAGTCGCCCGAATGAATCCCCGCCTCCTCGATGTGCTGGAGCAGCCCACCGATGACCACGTCTTTGCCGTCAGAGACACAGTCGACGTCGACCTCGATCGCGTCCTTCAGGAACTCGTCGACCAGGATGGTCTGGGTCTCCGCGTCGGCGACCGCTTCGAGGGCCACCGTCATGTATCGTGCGAGCTCCTCTTGGGAGTGGACGATCTCCATGGCGCGCCCGCCGAGCACGTAGCTAGGCCGCACCACGACGGGGAAGCCAATCCGCTCCGCAACCGAGAAGGCGTCTTTGGTTCCTTTTGCGATGCCACCGCGGGGGCGATCGAGATTGAGCCTGTTGAGCAGCTCCTCGAATCGTTCGCGATCCTCGGCACGGTCGATCGCGTCTGCAGAGGTCCCGAGGATCGGAACGCCTTGGCGTGACAGTGGCACCGCTAGCTTCAACGGCGTCTGCCCACCGAACTGCACGATGATGCCGTCTGGCTTCTCGAGCTCGACGATGTGCATCACGTCCTCGAACGTCAGAGGCTCGAAATAGAGCTTGTCGGAGGTATCGTAGTCGGTGGACACGGTCTCGGGGTTGCAGTTCACCATGATGGTTTCGAACCCCATCTCCTTGAGCGCGAACGAGGCATGGACGCAGCAATAGTCGAACTCGATGCCCTGACCGATGCGGTTCGGCCCGCCGCCCAGGATCATGACTTTCTTCTTGTCGCTCGCTGGCCGAGCCTCGCTCTGAAGACCCCAGGTTGAATACATGTACGGGGTCAGCGCGGGAAATTCTGCTGCGCAAGTGTCGACACGCGAATAGACCGGTTCGACGCCGTAGGTCACTCGCTCTTCGCGAATCTGTTTCGACGTCTCCCCGCGGAGCCCCGCGATCTGTCCGTCGCTGAACCCGAGCTCCTTGGCCTGCCGCAGCAACGCCTTGGAGAGCGGCTGGTCTGCCGATTCCTTTAGCGTCTGCTCAAACGCAATGATCTGGCGCATCTGCTCCAAGAACCAAATATCGATTTGGGTCGCTCCGTGGATCTCGTCGACGGTCAGCCCCACGCGAAGGCCGTCGCCGATGTACCAAAGGCGCTCAGCCAGCGGGGTTCGAACGAGATCCAGAATCGAGTCTCGCAGCTCTTCTTGCGTGGCGTCCGGCAAGTCCCCCAACATCGGCTTTGCGGTGTTGATCGACTCTCCCGTGTCGATGAGCCTACGGACCTGTGCCGCGAGGTCGCGGTAATTGACCTTCCGCAGGAGCGAAG
>JBAVOF010000341.1:0-15404 GCA_049691835.1 Polyangiales bacterium | reverse complement strand
GGCCACCACACCCCCGCGTTTCAAGACCTCCACGAGTGCGGCATGATCGTCCATCAGCGCGTGCGAGCCCGCCAGCCAATGTCGTGGCGTAGCTGTTTGCCTTCGAAATCGATCTTCGCCGCGGCCTCGTAGGCGCGATCGGCGGCCTCGTCGACGGTCTTGCCAACGGCGGTGACCGACAGCACCCGTCCTCCCGATGTCCGCACCGTGTCCCCGTCGAGCACGGTACCTGCGTGAAAGACGGTGACCTGTGGCAGTGCGGAGGCTTGCGCGAGTCCGGTGATGGCCGCCCCTTTTTCGTAGTGGCCCGGGTAGCCGCCGGCGGCCAGCACCACGCAGAGCGAGGCAGGGGCTTCCCAGCTCGGGGTCAGCGCCCCCAAGTCGCCCCGGGCCGAGTCTCGGATCAAAGGCATGATCGATCCCTTCCAGCGCGTGACCAAAGTCTGGCATTCAGGGTCGCCGAAGCGCGCGTTGTACTCCAGCACCATCGGCTCGCCGTCGACGATCATGAGGCCCACGAAGAGCGCGCCGCGAAATGGACGTCCTTCCGCTGCCATCCCACGAAGTGTCGGCTCGACGACACGCTCGAGGATCTTCTGCTCGATCTCGGCGGTGACCACAGGCGGCGGTGAGTAGGCCCCCATGCCGCCAGTATTGGGACCCTGGTCGCCATCGAACACGCGCTTGTGGTCCTGGGCCGGAGCGAGCGGAATGAATCGCTGACCATCGGAGACCACGTGGTAGCTCACCTCCTGCCCGACGAGGCACTCCTCTACCAACAAACGATTGCCCGCCGCGCCAAACGCGCGATCGCGCATGATGAGATCGACGCCGGCGATGGCTTCCTGCGCATCGCTCGCCACGATGACCCCCTTCCCCGCAGCCAGGCCGTCCGCCTTCACCACCAACGGACGCCGGGCTTGTTCGATGTAGCGCGTGGCCGCGTCTGGGTCGTCGAAGACCCTGAAGCCCGCAGTCGGGATCTCATGCCTGGCCATGAACTCCTTCGAGAAGATCTTGGAGCCCTCCAGTCGGGCAGCTTCCCGACTCGGTCCAAATGCGTCGATTCCGTGCTCCCGAAGCGCGTCGACCACGCCTGCAACCAGGGGCCCCTCGGGGCCTACGACGACCAGGTTCGCAGACTCCTTCTTTGCGAGCGCGACCACTTGATCGGCATCAGTCGGATCAATCGCGACGATCCGGCCTATCGCCGCGATGCCTGCATTGCCCGGCGCCCCGATGACCTCCACGCCCCGATCCTGCGAGAGGCGCCAAGCGAGTGCATGCTCGCGGGCACCTCCTCCTACGATGAGAACCCGCATGGTCAGTGCCGGAAGTGGCGAACGCCCGTGAACACCATCGCCATGTCGGCCGCGTCAGCGGCTGCGATCACCGCCTCGTCTCCCTTGGAACCACCCGGGTGCACGACCGCGGTGATGCCCACCTTGGCGGCAGCCTCGATGCCATCGGGGAACGGGAAAAAGGCGTCAGAGGCCATCACGGCGCCCTTGGAAAGCGCCCCCGCCTTCTGGGCCGCGATCCCGACGGCGGTAACCCGAGCCATTTGTCCGGCGCCGACGCCGACCGTTCGGTCGGGCTTGGCGAAAATGATCGCGTTGGACTTCACGTGTTTGCAAACCCGCCAGGCAAAGTCGAGTGCGCGCATTTCGTCGTCGGTAGGTTGGCGTTTGGTCACGATCTTACCGGCTCGAACCTCGGTCGGCCCCGTCGCATCCCGATCCTGCACCACCAGACCGCCGCCGACGCGCTTGAACTGCAAGGCCGCATAGTCGGCCGGCAGCCACTGACCGGTTGCGAGAATGCGCAGGTTCTTCTTCTTCTGGAGTCGCTCCAAGGCCTTCGGAGCGAAGCTCGGCGCGATGACGCACTCGATGAAGGTCTCGGCAATGGTGTTGGCTGTCGGATCGTCGACCTCACGGTTCAAGGCGACGATCCCGCCAAAGGCGCTCTGCGCGTCGGCTTCTCGGGCGATGCGATAAGCCTCCTCGAGGCTCGCCGCGGTGGCTACTCCGCAGGGGTTCGTGTGCTTCACGACGACGGCCGCAGGCCGTTCGAATTCGCGAACTGCTTCGATCGTCGCATCGACGTCCACGAGATTATTGAACGAGAGCTCCTTGCCACCGGCACCGAGTGATTCCGCCAGAGCCAGACTTCCTGCGGGTGCGTTGCGCTCGATGTAGAAGGCGCCCTGCTGATGTGGGTTCTCGCCATAGCGAACATCATACGCCTTCGTGAAGCTCAAGATCAGCGCACCCGGAAACTTCGAATCGCTGCCTCGCGAAGTCAGATATGCGGCGATGGCGCCATCATATGCCGCGGTCTGGGCGAATGCCTTGGCCGCCAGACGCGCACGCAGCGACGCATTGGGGCCATCGCCGGATTTCACCGCGGCGAGGACCTCTGCATAGTCGCTGGGCTCGGTGACGACGGTCACGCGCGCCTGATTCTTGGCAGCGCTGCGAACCATCGATGGCCCACCGATGTCGATGTTTTCGATCGTCTCTTCGTGGGAGGCGCCCCGAGCAACGGTCTGCTCGAACGGATAGAGATTGACGCAAACCAGATCGATCGGTTTACCGCCGATGGCACTGAGCGCTTGGCGATCCTCGCCGTTGTCCCGCATTAGGATTCCGCCGTGCACGCGGGGGTGCAGGGTCTTCACCCGACCATCCATGATCTCGGGCGATTCGGTGTACTCGGAGACGTCGATCACCGATACCCCACCCTCACGAAGCGCCTGCGCTGTGCCGCCGGTGGAAAGAATCTCGACTCCCGCGACCGAAAGCTCCCTCGCAAACTCGACGACGCCCGTCTTGTCGGAGACCGATATCAGTGCGCGCTTGATCTGTGTCATGCCCCTACCTTCTGGCCGCTCAGCGGACCGCTGAAGGTCGGCCCATACCCCGCAGCCAGAAAATGGTCAATCGATTCCCAGCGGGGCTCGACTCAGCCGTTCAAACCGCCGACTTCGTCGAGATCTTGCATCTGGGCAAGTGTGGTCTCGACCCAGGGGCCAAGCTCGCCGACGCGAATCATTTCCCGCGCTTTGCGCATCAACGAACCATAGAAGTGCAAGTTGTGAAGCGAGAGCAGCCGCGGCCCGAGCATTTCGTCCGCTTTGAAGAGGTGCCGCAGATACGCGCGGGAGTACGTGGCGCAAACGGAGCAATCACATCGGGCGTCGAGCGCGCTTTCATCGTGGCTGTGCCGCGCCTGTCGAAGGTTTACTCGGCCTCCCCAGGTGAGCGCTTGGCCATTGCGAGCGTTGCGGGTCGGGAGCACACAGTCGAAGAGATCGATGCCGGTGCGCAGCGCCTGCAGTAGATCGGCCGGCGTACCTACCCCCATCAGGTAGCGAGGGCGATCAGCCGGCATGACCGGGGCTATCCGACTCAACAGATCGTACATCTGTGCGGGCGGCTCTCCCACGGAGAAGCCTCCGAGTGCGATTCCGTCGAATTCGAGGGCCGCGATGGTCTGCAGGTGCGATAGGCGAAGGTCGCGCTCGGTTCCCCCTTGAACGATGCCGAATCGTGCCTGACCTTCGACGGCCGCGGTTCGAAGGCAGCGACGCGCCCAATCGGTGGTCCGCGCGATGGCGAGCTCCACCTCCGCGCGGGGAGCGCCGCCGCGAGGGCATTCGTCGAGGACCATGGCTATGTCCGAGCCGAGAAGCGCCTGGACGCGCATCGCCTCTTCGGGTGTCAAGCGGTGCAGCGCGCCATCGAGGTGGGAGCGGAACGTGATCCCGTCGTCGTCGATGATCCGATGCTTGGCCAACGAAAACACCTGATAGCCCCCGCTGTCGGTCAGCAGGGCGTGCGGCCACTTCATGAAGCCGACGACGCCACCGAGCGAAGCGACCAACTCCGCCCCGGGGCGCAGCCAGAGGTGGTAGGTATTGGCCAAGATGATCCGAGCGCCGGTCGACTCGACTTCGTCCGGAGTGAGGGCTTTGACGGTCGCTTGCGTTCCGACCGGCATGAAGGCCGGGGTCTCGATCCGGGCGCGGGGAGTTCTCAGCTCACCGCAGCGCGCATCTCCGTCCACCGCATTGACGCGAAACGAGAATCCAGCCGTTGGAAGACTCACCGGGGTCCTCTTCGGATCAGCATGGCGTCACCGTAGCTATAGAAGCGATACCGTCGATCCGCCGCCTCTTCATAGGCACGGCGGGTGAGATCGATCCCCGCGAAGGCCATGACAAGCGCAAGCAACGTCGAACGCGGAAGATGGAAATTGGTCACGAGATGGTCGACGAGGCGAAATCGATGCGGCGGGCGAATGAAGAGCTTGGTGGTACCGACTCCGGCAATCGGATTGCCGTCCGCATCGACCGACGATTCCAGCGTGCGGACGACCGTCGTCCCAACCGCGACGATGGGCCTCTGCTCCGCGCGCGCAAGACGGACCGCCGCGACGGTGGCTTCAGGGACCTCGTAGGCTTCCGCGTGCATCTCGTGCTGATCCAACGTCTCGACCTGAACCGGTCGAAAGGTCCCCGGACCCACGTGCAGGGTCACGAAGGCCATCCGGTGTCCGAACGCTTCGAGGGCGCTCAAGGTGCGCTCGGTGAAGTGCAGCCCAGCCGTAGGCGCAGCGACGGCGCCCGATCGTCGGGCATACACCGTCTGATAGCGCGTCCGATCGGCGCTTCCTGCTTGGCGGTGAATGTAGGGCGGAAGTGGAACCTGCCCCAACCGTTCAATCAATTCGTCGACCTCACCCGTCGCGAAAAGGTCGACTTCCACTTGCCCTTGCTCGAGCAAGCGGACGATGTGCGCCACGAGTTGCCCGTCCCCGAACGACAGCTCCATGCCCGCACGCAGCCCCTTCGACGATCTTCCCATGGCAAGCCATCGATCGGCGCACTCGCCGGACTTGCGCAACAACAAGAGCTCCACCCTTCCGCCGCTGGTTTTGTTCCCCAATAGTCGCGCCGGAAAAACCTGCGTGTCGTTGAAGACAAACAGGCTCGGGGGGAGGAGCCCAGGAAGCTCGTTGAACAAGTGATCTGAAATCTCGCCGCTGCCAACGTCCAGCCGCAGCAAGCGCGAGGCGTCGCGTTTGGTCAAAGGCTCCTGCGCGATCAGGTCCTGCGGTAGCTCGTAGTCGAGGTCGGAGACACGCATCTAACGCCCTGGGACGGCCATGAATCGCACGCCGTAGGTCTCGTCCGGCTGCGAGGCGCGGCCGTCGTGCTCACGTGGGTCGGCGGAGACCTCGACGCAAAGCATCCCGGCCGTGACGTCGCGCCAGGTCTTGCTCGTCTCGCCGCGACCTACCCCCTTGTCATCGTACTTCCCGCTTCGCTCGGTTCGCCGATCGACGACTCGCAGAACCAGGTCGACCCCCGCCAGCGCGCTGACCTGCGCGACCACTCGCTCGGCGTCTTCGCTCAAGCAAAACGTGTCGACGTCGCCGGACCATCCGATCCAACCTCGCCGTTCCGTTCCGAGCGGGAGCGGCTCGGCAAGCTCCAGCGAGTCGTTGACCTCTTGTTCGAACGCCTCGTCCGCAGGCAGAAATCTCCATCGCACGAAATACGCGTCTGAGACATTCTCCGTCGGCAACTCGCCCGTGGCCGCTCGTTCGCGTACGCGAATCAGATGCTTGCCAGGTTCGAACGCCACGTTGGGTAGGCGTTCCCCGAGGCCAGTGCCATGCGAATCGGCGACGAGCAGAGGTTCATCCCCGCCGGAAGCGAGGATTTCGACGACCAGGTCGATGTTGGGAATCGAGCTGACCTCCACTTCTGCAGCACGCCGCATCTCGTCCGCGTGCTCGATCTCGAACAGGTCTACGTCACCGGAGTCCTCGCTCAGCCGCTGACCGAGATAGGCTTTCAGCTCCGCGTTCTCGGGCAGACGGGTCGCGTCCTTGGCGGCGTGGTTCGGCTCGCGCTCGGAGGGCCCACGGGTCGCGAGCTGCCATGCGCCGAGTCCGGCACCTGCGAGCAGAAACAACAAGATCAACCACCAAAGCCTTTGTTGGCTTCGGAAGATCGACGCCGGCCCCTCGACGGGGCGAGCTCCGCTGCCGAACCCGGATTGGCCCGCGGGACCGAGCCGCCAATCGCCGGTGCCAACGGTCGCCAGGTACGAGATCAGGTCCTGCTTGAGCTCCTCCGCGGTCTGGTAGCGGCGCTCGGGGTCTTTCTCGAGACAGCGCATGACGATTGCGTCGGCCTCGGCGGGCACCGACAACGGCGATCGGGCCGAAGGACGCAGTGGTTCCTCGGACAGATGCTTCGAGAGGACGCCAACCGGATTCGGCGCCTCGAACGGGGGCTTGCCAACGAGGCATTCGTACATGATCGCCCCAATCGCGTAGACGTCGCTTCTCCCATCGAGCGCGCGTCCCTGAATCTGTTCCGGGGACATGTAGTACGGCGTGCCGACGATCGTACCGCTGCTCGTCACCTGAGTTTCGACGCTGCCCTCGAAGAGCTTCGCCAATCCAAAATCCAGCACCTTCGGCGTCTCGCCGTCACGGCCTTTGGCGATCACGATATTCTCGGGCTTCAGGTCGCGATGGACGATACCCGCCGCATGAGCGTCCGCGACCGAGCCCGCCACTTGGGCGCAGAGATGGGCCACGCGGCCGAACGACATCGGCCCCTCCTTTTCGATGATCTTGGCAAGGTCGTCGCCCTCGACGTACTCCATCACCAGATAGAGCGAGCCAGACGTGGTGCGTCCGAAATCGAACACGTGGACCGTGTTGGGATGGTTGAGACGAGACGCGGACTCCGCTTCGCGGTGAAAACGAATGACGTTCTCTGGATTCCGCTCGAGCTCACGGTGCAGCAACTTGATCGCCATGACCTTGCTGATCTGGACGTGCTCGGCGCGATAGACCGTTCCCATCGCGCCGTGCCCGATCGGGGCGACGACGCGATATCGCTCCGCAATGATGTCGCCCGGCTTGACGAGATCGGGCACCAGCGCCGTCCCGCACTTTCCACAGAACTGGGAGCCGCCTGGGTTGCGACCACCGCAGGTGTTGCACAGCACCTCCTGGTTTGGCGCGGTGCTAGCCATTCACCGTCAGAAGCCGGTACCCGATCCACGCCGCCGCGAGAAGTACGAGCACGGCGAGGCCGCGAAGGGCGTTTCTCCTTCGCTGGGTGACGGAAAGCGGCTCGTTCGCGCTATCGTAGCGAACTCGTGCGCGCACCCGATGGCTCCGACCAGCGGGTTCGGATGGCCGGCCCTCTTGACCGATCGAACGCATGCTCGGTTCTCCGTCCGCCAGCTCTTCAGCCGACTCTGCGCTTTGCGGCTCGACTAGGTCGGGACGAGGAATCCCAAGCATCGTCTTCTGTGGCACGCGCGTGCGCCCCGGACGCACGGACGAGATCGAGGTCGGAGGGGGAGGAGGGGGAGTGGACCCCGCAGTCTGCTTCGACGGGGGTGCGCCTGCCGATGGCATTCCGAGAACGGTGCGTTTGCGAATGCGGTGCTGCGACGTCGACCGAGGCGCGGGCTCGGGCGCCCCCGGCTCCTCCGGCTCCTCGTGCATGCGGATGCGCGATTGGTCTAGGCGCTCTGGAGCATCATCGCGCCTGGCGTAACCACACTTCCCGCAAAACGCATTATCGGCGGGAACTTCAGCTCCACATTGGGGACAATCCATGACCAGCCTCTACCGTATCAGAATTCGTCCAAGCTGGCTCCGCAGTTGAGCCTAGCGCGGAATACCCATCACGTCGGCCATGTCGTAGAGGCCCGCAGGCCTGCCTACGACCCAGTGCGCCGCGCGCACCGCTCCTCGCGCGAAGATCGAGCGGTCGGTGGCCCGATGTGTGAGCTCGATGCGCTCCCCCTCGCCCACGAGGTGGAGGGTATGCTCGCCGACCACGTCGCCGCCCCGCAGGGCCATCACGCCGATCTCCTCGAGACGTCTCGCGCCGACCATGCCACTGCGGCCATGCGTCACCGCACGTTCGGGGTCCAGCTGCTTCGCCGCCGACACCACCTCGGCCAGGTGCGCAGCCGTACCACTGGGCGCATCGACCTTGTTCCGGTGATGCATCTCGACGATCTCGGCATCGAACGATGGCCCGAGGAGCTCGGCGGCGCGCGCAGCAAGAAAATAGAGTGCGTTGACCCCTTGGCTGTAGTTGGGTGCAAACACGATGGCGACACGCTCGGCGGCCCGTTGGAGGCTTGCGCGCGTCGTGGCATCGAGCCCAGTCGTCCCGATGACCATGGGAATGTGCTGCCCCGCGCAGAGGGGGAGCAGCTTCGCCGTTGCCGATACCGTGCTGAAGTCGATCACAACCTGAACATTGCTCAGAAACTCTTCCACGTCCGACGTGATGCAGACCCCCGAAGGCACCCCAGTAGTGAGCACCCCCACATCACGACCGAGCAGCTCTGCATCTTCGCGATCCATCGCTGCGACGAGGTTCGCATCGATATCGTCGTTCAGTACCGCAGCAATGCTTTGACCCATGCGCCCGGCCGCCCCGTGTATCGCAACCTGCACCATGATCACGGCATCGCAGATGCGGTGACCAGCGTCAATCGGCTCCTCAGGTAGACGAACGGCCGGCGCTCAACTCGACCAGCCGGTCGATGAGAAATCCGCTCTGTTGCAGGGCCTCGTCGGTGAACTCACCAAAGAACGCGCGGACGTCCGCAAACACCTGGTTGAACGCCTCCTGGTCGCCCGCCTCGAGGATCGCTGCCAGATCGGCCGCCGCCGTTCGGAACCCCTCGATCACGGTCTTCGAGTCGGGATTGAGCATTTCGATCGGCCCGTAGAGGTCTGGAGACTGCGCAAAATGGCGGCCAGTCACGTAAGTCTCGAGCAAGTACGCCGGTGAGGTGAAGCGAAGTGTCTCTTCGAGCGGCGTGCCGCCGCGGCTGAGCGCCAACCCGATCACCTGTGTCTTGAAATGATGCAGGACCTGCACGATCGCCATCATCGAATCGTGCTCGGCGGGGGTCGCCTCCGAGATGACCAGGCCGCGCGCGGTGAACATCTGCCGCGCCCAATCGAGCCAGGCATCGCCCCGTCCGGGACAGATCACCACCCGTTGGCCCTGATACGTGTTGACCCCGGGGCCGAACATCGGATGGGTCCCGAGAACGCTGGCCTCCGTGGATGCCAGCATGGCAGCCATCGGCTCGGCCTTGATGGACGTGACATCCATGAGGAGCGCGTCCTTCCGAACCAGAGGGCCGAGTTGCTCGATCACCGCTCGGGTTTCGCGAATTGGAACGCTGATGATGACGACATCGGCCGTCGCGGCCGCGTCGACCGGCCGAAGCTCGGTCTCCAGGTCTGCGCTCAGCACGCGATGGCATAGGTCGGAGAACAGGGTGTTGAGTGATCGCCCCATCCCACCTTCTCCACCGACGATCGCGATCGTTTTGGACTCGACGTCGAGAGGCACCTCTGCCCGAAGCGCCGCCTGCCGTTCGCGGCTCATCAGCATCAACTGCCGCCACACCGATTCGATGCTTCCCATCGGGAGGCCAAGCTCCTCGGCGCGGGCGCAGCGATCCTCGAGAACCCGTCGTTCTCGCTCCAGATCACGAATCCGAACCCGCCGCTCTCGCTTCCGCGCCGCGATGTCACCCACGATCTCCATTCGCCGGACGAGGAGCTCCAGCAGCCGGTGGTCGAGCTCGTCGAGCGCCCCGCGCAGCTCCGAAAGCGGGCCTTCATCTGGATTCTTGTCGGTCATGGGTTGGTTTTACATCGGAGAGTGGCGTCCGCATAATGCGCGCCCGTGAAGCGACTGCAACTCCATCATTGGATCCTGATTGCGATGAGTCTAGGCGCCGTCCTCGGGCTGGGGCTCAACTGGGCTGGCAACCAGGGGATGGTCGATGGGGACACCGTCGCGACGGTGGCCACGGTCGGCAAGAAGATCGGGGACCTCTTTCTCAGGCTGCTACAGATGCTGGTCGTGCCGCTGATCGTGTCTTCGCTGGTCACGGGCGTGACCGGCATGGGCGATCTGAGGACGTTGGGCTCGATCGGCGGACGCGCGATCGTCTTTTACCTGACGACGAGCCTGCTCGCCATCGTGACGGGGATCGTCGTGGTGAACCTCATCCGCCCCGGCGACGGAGCGGAGCTCGCACTGCTCGAAGAGGGCGCGGTGACCGGCTCACTGCTGGCCGAGGCCCCGAAGGGGATTGGCATCGTGCTGTGGGCGCAACTTGAGGGGTTGATCCCGAAGAACCCCCTCGCCGCGGCGGCGGAAGGCGACATGCTCCCAGTGATCTTCTTCTCTCTCTTGATCGGCGTGTTCATCGGCCTGGCCGAGCATCGCAACGCATCGAAGGACGCCAGCGTCGTGCGACGCTTCTTCTCGGGCCTGTTCGACGTCATGATGCAGATGACGCTCTTCGTGGTGAAGTTCGCTCCGATCGGCGTGTTCGGCTTCACCCTGTACGCGGCGGCGGGCAAAGGGCCGGCCGCATTTCGAGTCCTCGGCTGGTACGTCGTAACCGTCTTCATCGGGTTGCTAATTCACGCGACCCTGACCCTACCGATCATCCTGAAGCTCGGCACCGGCCGCTCGCCGATCGCGTACGCGAAACAGCTCACGGCCGCCCTGGTGACCGCGTTCAGCACGGCATCGAGCAATGGGACCCTGCCGCTGACCATGCAGAACGTCGAAGAGGCCGGGGTGAAGCCGCAAGTGAGCTCGTTTGTGCTCCCCCTGGGCGCCACGATCAACATGGACGGGACGGCGCTCTACGAGGCGGTCGCCGTCCTTTTCATTGCGCAGGTGTACGGCGTCGACCTCAGCATCGCGCAGCAAGGCCTCGTCGCGGTCACCGCGCTGCTCGCGAGCATCGGCGCCGCCGGGATTCCCCATGCGGGCATGGTGATGATGGTGGTCGTGCTCAACGCAGTGGGGCTTCCGACGAGCGCGGTTGCGTTGATCCTAGCGGTGGACCGAATCCTCGACATGCTGCGAACCACGGTCAACGTCTGGTCGGACGCGGTGGCAGCCGCGGTGGTGGACGCGAGGGAGTAGGAGCGGCACTGGCGCTGACACTGGTACCGGCACGTGTACGGACACTGCCGCTGTCACCGACGCTGCTCCCGCCGGGCGAGCTCGGAGACGCCGCGGGCCAAGCGGTTTGGCAGCAACGGGCCCTCGTAGATTAACGAGGTGTAGATCTGCACCAAGGTCGCTCCGGCTTGGATGCGATCCCAGGCTTGCTCTGCGGTTTCGATCCCGCCGACGGAGATCAGCACGAGCTCATCGCCGAGCCTGGAGCGGAGCCGTTGCAGAACCTCCATCGAGCGCTCGCGCAGCGGCGGACCGCTCAAGCCGCCGCCGCCGCAGCGTTCGACGTCGTCTGCATTGCTCGCTAGGCCGTCACGTCCAATCGTGGTGTTCGTGGCGATGATGCCGTCGAGCCGGAGCTCGTGCGCCAGGTCCGCGACCGCGTCCACGTCCTCGTCGGCCAGGTCCGGCGCGATTTTCACCAACAAAGGCACGTGGCGCGCCGGGCTCACTTCATTAAGTGCTTCACGAACCTCCTTCAGCAGGGGCCGTAGCTTTTCCGTCGCCTGGAGGTCGCGCAATCCGGGTGTATTGGGCGAGCTCACGTTGACCGCCAGGTAGTCCGCGTGCGGCCCCAAGCGCCTGGCGCTGGCCACGTAGTCGCCGATTGCGTCGTCTTCGGGGACCAGCTTCGTCTTTCCGATGTTGACCCCGACGATTGTGTCGCGAGGTCCTCGCAACCTCGCCACGGCATCCTCCGAGCCGCGGTTGTTGAAGCCCATGCGGTTGACCAGCGCCCGATCCTTGGGAAGCCGAAACAGTCGTGGCTTCGGGTTGCCCGGTTGCGGTGATCCCGTCAGCGTGCCCACCTCGACGAAGCCGAAGCCGAGCGCGCCCAGGGCTTCGTAGCCCACGGCGTCCTTGTCGAAGCCGGCGGCCAAGCCGATCGGATTCGGGAAATCGAGCCCCAGCGCCCTGACGCGCAGCGCCGGGTCGTTGAGGTGAAACCAGCGGCGCATGAGGCCACGGACACCCGGAATCGCTGTCAGCATTCGGAGACAGCCGAAAGCGAGATGATGAGCAGTCTCTGCGGGAAGCAGATACAGCAATGGGCGAATTAAGGCTCGATACAAGATACCCTCAGCGAGCCAGTGCCGACCAAATCGCATCGTCTCCCAAGCGCTGATCGATGCGCACGTCGAACGCCTCCTCGATGGGGCCGAGGAGGTCCGGGTCAGCGGCGTGCACCTGGCTGAGCGCATCTCTACATTGCGCAACGCCGGCCGGGCTCATGCGGCCCAGCGGTGGCCGCTTGGCAGGCGAGATCATCCCTAGCCCAGCCATCATGGTCTTCAGTGGCACTGGGTTTCGGAACTTATCCGTGATCTCGACGCTCTGACCATTGGGCAAGCGCCGCACCGACGTGACCGAGCAGGTCACGAGCTTGAGCAAGGGAGCGAGCGCGGCGCTGAGCCGATCGGCCTCCTCGGAGTCGGCACCCGCCTGCGCGCGGACCAGCATCGCAATGGCGCCCGGCACGATGTTCGAGCACACGCTGATGACTCCGCACGCGTCGATGTCCTCGTCGCGCATCATGGCAAGCGTCAGATCATCGTCCCCGGACAGGATGCGAAGCGCCGCCCCGGCGAGCTGACGGTCCAGGCGCATACGTTCCAGATCGCCGGTGGCCTGCTTCACGGCCGGCACCCGCTTCGGGTCGTTCAGATGCAGGATGGCGAGGTCCGCCGCGGAGAGCTCACAGCCGGTGCGTCCCGGTATGATGTAGGGAACGATGGGCACCTCGGGGACAGCCTCTAGGATCCGCTCGTAATACTCCGTGCGCAGCTCGAGGCTAGAAGGGCCGTTGTAGTAGCAATCCACCAATAGCACCGCGCTGGCACCGACGTCCTTGGCCTGCGTGCTCGCACGGATCGCCTCGTCGGTGTTGTTGCTGCCCGCGCCCGCCAACACGCCAGTGCGCCCCTCCGCGGCCCGCACCGCCGCCTCGACGACCGCATCTTGCTCCTGCCAAGACAGGGTCGGCGATTCGCCCGTGGTCCCGCAGGGAACGACGCCGTCCACGCCTTCTTGCACCTGGAACTCGATCAACCGACGCAGCGAATCGTAGTCGACTTGAAGGTCGGCCGAAAACGGAGTCGCCAACGCCGTCCAAACGCCATGGGGTCGGAACGTCCCACTCATGCTCGGACCTTAGCGTTTTTCGGCCCAAAGGAAAGTGGGATTGTGCTTGACCAGAATCCGAAAAAAGCCCACCAACGCCGACAATGGCAGCGTTGGCCGCAGCTCTGGTCTTGGGTTCCTTTGTGGCCGCGTATCGCTTCTATGGGCGATTTCTCGGCGAGCGGATTTACGAGGATCAAGAGGACATCGTCACCCCGGCGCACGAGCTCGACGACGGAGTCGACTTCGTACCCACGCATCGCGCCGTGCTGTTCGGGCACCACTTCACCTCGATCGCGGGCGCGGCGCCGATCATCGGTCCCTGTGTAGCCGCGTACTGGGGTTGGGGGCCCGCCTTGGCGTGGGTGGTTCTCGGCACGATCTTCATGGGCGCCGCACACGACTTCGGCGCGCTGGTCGCGAGTGTGCGCGAGAAGGGCCGCTCCATCGCAGACATCACGGCCAAGACGATCAGCGGTCGGGCACGAATCCTGTTCATGTGCTTCGTGCTGGTGCTGATCTGGCTCGTCCTTGCGGTGTTTGCGATGGCCATCGCCGGGCTCTTCGTCAGCCAACCGACCAGCGTCATCCCGATCAACATCCAGATTCTGGTCGCGCTTGCGATTGGGTGGCTCGTCTACAAGCGTCGCGTGAAACTGCTGTGGCCTTCCCTGATCGCCCTGGGCGTGCTCTACGCCTTCGTCTGGGTCGGCACGAAAGTCCCCGTCGACTTCGTGGCGATGGGCGTCGACAAGCACACCGCCACGACCGGGTGGATCTACTTTCTGTTGATCTATTCGGCGATCGCCAGTCTCCTGCCAATTTGGTTGCTGCTTCAACCGCGCGACTACATCAACAGCCATCAGCTTTTCGTCGGCTTGGGCCTGCTGTTTCTCGGTGTGCTGATCGCACATCCCAGCCTGGAAGCACCGGCTTACCGCGCCCCGGAGGCGGGAGCCCCGTCGATTTTTCCGATTCTATTCGTCACGATCGCCTGTGGCGCGATCAGTGGTTTTCATGGGCTCGTCGCCTCCGGAACGACCTCGAAGCAAGTCGACCGCCTGCGCGATACGCGCATGATCGGATACGGCGCGATGCTAGGCGAAGGTTCGCTTGCACTGGCTTCGACGCTCGCGGCGGTTGCGGGCATCGGCCTGGTCGGCGCCTGCGCCCTCCCCGGCCAGGGAGCCGTCGATGACTTGAGCTGGGCCATTTACTACGACAGCTGGGCTCACGCAGGCGGAAACAAAGCGGCCGCGTTCGTCCTCGGCGGCGGCGCGTTCCTCGAAGCGGTCGGCTTGTCCGCGGAGTTCGCTCGCACACTGATGGCGGTTCTGGTCATCGCGTTTGCCGCAACGTCGCTGGACACGGCCGCCCGCATCCAGCGTTTCATTCTGAGCGAGCTCGGCGCCGCCCTCCGTATCAAGCCGCTGACCAATCCTTACATCGCAACGGTCATCGCGGTCGTGCCGGCCATGTATCTCGCACTGGCCGAGACCCCGGATCCGACGACAGGCCAGGCCCAAGCGGTCGGCTGGGTGCTCTGGCCGATCTTTGGGGCGAGCAATCAGTTGCTAGCGGCTCTCACGCTGATGACCTTGGCGGTCTACTTCCACGCCCGGAAGCGTCCGGTTTGGCCGCTGGTCATCCCGATGGCCCTGGTGATGCCGGTCGCAGGCTTGGCGCTGTTCACGAACCTCCAGCAGTTCCTCGCGGAGGGCAATGCCGCGCTGGCCGCGCTGGCGGCCTTGCTCTTGGTGTTGCTCTTGTGGATGGTCGTCGAGGGACTCTTCGCCATGCAGAGATCAAGACGCGCGTGACACGGGACGCCGGCACCGGCACTGGCGCCGGCGCTGCCGCTGAAGCCTGCGTGCGGAGGGGCGCGTCGCAGATCTGCTCGGTACCACGTACCAGAGCGCCGGTCGCGCTAGCTCTTCTTCACCATTCGATAGAGCCACAAGATCAGCAGGGTTCCGGCTCCTGCGATCGCGAAGCTGCGAAGGTTGAAGCCGGTTACGGTGCCGAAGCCCAATCGTGTCCCGATGAACCCGCCGACCAGAGCGCCCGCGACGCCCAGCAGTGTCGTCTTGATGAAGCCCCCGCCGTCTTCGCCCGGCATCACGAACTTGGCGAGAATCCCCGCGAGCAAACCGAACAAGATCCACGAAACGATTCCCATGGAAGCCCTCCTCGTGTGGGAGTGTCGAACAAACGGAGC
>JBAVOF010000340.1:0-1709 GCA_049691835.1 Polyangiales bacterium | reverse complement strand
GGGTAGTTCATCGTCGCGATCGGCGAGGTCTCGCTCAGGCCGTAGCCTTCGTAGATTGGGATGCCCAGATCGTCGATGAACTCGGCCACCTCCTTCGAGATCGCTGCGCCACCGCTAAAGGCGTACTTCAAGCGCCCGCCAAAGCGCTCACGAACCTTGGATAGCACGAGGTTGTCGAGGAGCTTGAGCTTGAAGTCGACCCAGTGGCTTCGTCTGCCTTCGGCAGCGAGCTGCTTGCGGCGCTCGGCGGTTTCGATCGCAGCGTCGAAGAGCCTCTTCTTGAGGCCGCCCTCCTCAGCGATGCGCGCATGCAAAGCATCGTAGATGCGGTTGAAGACGCGCGGCACACTGAAGAAGAGGGTGGGGCGCACTTCAGCGAGATTCACGATGAGTTTGTCGATGGCCTCGGCGATGCCGATCGACGTGCCCATCGAAATCCCGCCATGGAGCTCACAGGTCTGTCCAAACGAATGCGCCCAAGGGAGAAACGAAAGCGAGCGATCGTCGGGCTCCATTTGAAACACTTCGTGCACCGCGCTGAGGTTGTAGGCAAGATTGCGGTGCGTGAGGAGCACGCCCTTCGGGTTTCCAGTGGTGCCCGAAGTATAGATGAAAACCGCAATCGCATCCGGACCCGGGTCGACCATTTCAGAGGGCGGGTTTTGCAGCAGGTCCGCGCATGCCTTCTCGCCCGCGCCTGGCGATCCGGAAAACAGCACCAAGTGCTCGAGCTCGGGTAGCTGCCTACGAAAGGCGCGCACGCGCTCGGCGATGTCTTCACCGCCCACGAACAAGACCTTGGCGCCACAGTCGTTGAGGATGTATTCCCAGTCCTTGTCGAGTTGTGATTCGTACATGGCGACGTATGCGGCACCAAGCCCGTACGAGGCATAGGCGCCGATGGCCCACTCGGGTCGATTCCCGGAGATCACCGCGACGCGATCGCCCGATTGCACACCGAGCTTCTCGAGGGCGGTGCGCATTCGACGCGTCCGGTCGCCAAACTCCGCATAGCTCATCCAATGCCACTGGCCTTCCCGCTTGGTGCCGAAGAGCGGTCGGTCCGCATACTTCTTCACCGAGGATTCGAACACCTCGACGAGGCTTTGAAACTTGGGCTTGAACTCTCCCATGGCTGATGAGGCTACCCGCGTTGTACTGCGGCGCAACGCGTCGTGGGATCGGCTCGCCCATCGTTGCGGACATCAACGAGGGATTCGATGAATGAATTGCGCGATCGGTGCGATGCTGGTGCAGCGCTTGCGCCCGTAGGCCGGGATGGTCCCTAGTCTTGGATTCGAAGCGCCATTCTGCGTTCTTCGAGGAACGCAAAGAGCCCGCCACGTTCTTCGGGATAGGGGGCGTCGTCTGTCCATTTGTACAGCGTGTGGTCTTCCTGCTGTGCGTGTGCGCGTAGCCGGGCGATGAGATCATCCACGCGTTCTTTTCGTAAGGTGTGAAGCTCCGTCTGTATGGACAGCTCATCGAGTGTTCGTCGAAAATCCTCATGCTCTTGTCGAAGCTCGCGAATCTCCGTCGCGTGGAGCTCCACGAAGCGATCGAAGAGATATCGCTCTTCGCCGTCGATATGAGCTCTCAGGCCACGGTCGATTTCGCGGAAAATCTCCAGAATCGTAGGGAAATCAGCTCCGTCGACCGCATTCGCCAAATCGGAAAGGCGACGATCGATGGCTTTGTGATCATCCCCC
>JBAVOF010000339.1:0-9064 GCA_049691835.1 Polyangiales bacterium | reverse complement strand
AATGCCGACCTTTCGCCCCTCGTGAGTGATCAAGCTGAGCTGACCGCCGCATCGGGTTGCATGGCCTTTCACGCACTGCTCAACGAGCTTCGATTTCGCATCGAGAACAACGAGTTCGCCCCAACCGGACGCAAGCCGAGTATCGCTGTCTACTACTCGATCGTCGATCCCACCCAACTCGTGGCGGGCGATGTCTACTGGGACGATCCCGGCACGCCCGAACTGGAAACCAAGTACGAGGTCATGTTCGAGTCGCTCGAAACCGTCGGCAATTTCCTGGTCGGCCAGCTTGGTGCAGACGAGACACAATGGGCCTGGGGTAGGCTCCACGGCCTACAGCTCAGCTCCGATCTCTCCACGTTTGGAATCTACGACTACGACAACCCGCCGCCGGGTGAACCGCTCTACGCCAACGATGGCGGGCTCTTCACGGTCGACGTTGCCAACCCCGGGACGAGCGACTTCGTTCAGACCGCCGGGCCGTCGACTCGCTTGGTCTGCGAGGCCTCGCTCAATGGTCCTGGTTGCACCATCCAGCTTCCCGGCGGTCAGTCGAGCGACATCAACTCCCCCAACTACGAAGACCTGCTCTTCCCCTATCTGGCGAACGAGCCCATGCCCTTGGTCTTCGACATCGATGAAGCCGCCGCCAACGCGGCTCGCACCGTCACTTTCCAATAGCCTGGGCCTGTGAAGCGCTCGCCCCAAGGTACTCGCGCCGCAAAGCTCCCGCAGTCTGGCCGGTGCCGTCTTCGGTCCATCCTGGCGGCATGACGAGATAGCCAAGGCGTCCCCGCCAGGTCTTTGCGTTCCATGCATCTTTGAGCATCACGCCCCATTCATGAAACGCGATGCGCACGGGATTGTACGTGTGAATGTTCTTGGTCAGGCCATAGTCGACCGCCTCGACCTCCGGCTCGAAGGTGCCGAACAACTTGTCCCAGATGATGAAGATCCCAGCGTGATTCCTATCGAGGTAGAGCGGATTGCGTCCGTGGTGTACCCGGTGGTGCGACGGTGTGTTGAAGAGCAGCTCGAACCAGCCGAGCTTTCCGATGAGCTCGGTGTGCAGCCAGTACTGGTAGAGCAGGCTGATCGATTTCTGGATGAGAATCATCTCCACGGGAAAGCCGAGCAGCGGCAGAGGCGCCCAGAATAAAAATCCCGTCAATGGCGTGGTCCACGACTGCCGGAGGGCGGTTGTCAGGTTGTAGTGCGTGCTCGAGTGATGATTGACGTGTGCAGCCCAGAGGGTCCGCACCTCGTGGTGCATCCGATGAAACCAGTAGTAACAGAAGTCCTCCGCGACCAGGAGCAGCACCCAGGACCACCAAATCGGATGAATGTCGAAGAGGCGGAACTGATGCAGCCAAGCCAATCCGGCAAACGGAACGAGCGCAAGGGCCGCATTGATTGCGAGGAAGCCAAGCCCCATGGCGAGGCTCGCAAATGAGTCTTTGGTCGTGAACCCTGCGAGCTTTTCCGAGGTGCCAGCTACGCGCTCGCGTCGGTACACGATCCAGCGCTCGAGCCCGAGCGTCGCCAGGAAGAAGGGGATCGCGTAGTAGATCAGCCCCATGCGGAGGGCTTACGATCAACTCGCCGAGCCTACAAGCGCGGGCCCTAGGCGCGACCCAGTGTGCAAGTGACGATGGGCTCCAGGTGCAGCCGCATCCCAGAACTGCAGGACGTTCACCGCCAACACCCGATCGAAGCGTTCCCCAAGATCAGGCGCCGTATCCGCGGTGCCATGAATCACCTTCACGCGGCCCGCTTGCACCGCGCCAGCGCGACGCGCCATGCCGACAGCACCTGCGCAGCGTCCTGCACGGCCTTATCCGATACCCCAATCTGGACGCGCCGGAGCGCGTTGAGCTCTTCGGCGCGCATGTTCTGGATCTGCGCTCTTCCCTTGTCGCTGAGCGCGATGATCGAAGAGCGCTTGTGGGCGGGGTTGACTTCCCGCTCGACGAACCCTCCCTCGAAGAGGGCATCCACCTGCTGTTGGATCTGCTGACGCGACACGCCGCGGGCGCGGGCCATGGCGGGGACAGTTGCAGGGCCGCCCAGCAGAAGGAGCTCCAGAACCGCTCGCATGGGCACCGTTACCTCGACTCCGTCATGCAGTATTTCGGCCCATTGCTTCAACGCGTGAAACAGAAGCCTAGTCTCGTTGAACAGCTCCACAGGCAACATATGACAATATTATTGGCATAGTGACATATGCTTGTCAAATGGAACGGTGCCGCCCGTTCCGTGCTCCTCGAGCGACTCACAGGAGAGGTCGAGGGCGATCGATCACAGAGCTGACCCGAGGGTGACGCCTTTGCTGGCGGGATCTGCGTCGAGCAGCCTGCAAACCCAAGACCTCCTCCTCAAAACCAGCGTACTTTCATACGCTTACCGGGAAGCGATGAAAATCGCGAATCCTGCTTGACCGCCCTCCGTTCCGCGCTAACTTCGGCGTCCCTTTACGGGGGGCTACGGCTCTTCAGAGGGTTTTCGTACAATCGGCGGGAATCAAGGCGTCATCGCTGGCTTGACCGAGACTTCGTTCGGGCCCAGAGTGACGCTCCCTTCAGCGGATATTCCGCCGATCGGTCTTTGAAAACTGAATCGGAATCAATAGTTACGTACTCGGGTCCCGAGTCGTGCAACAAAACGCACGACTAGGGTCAATTCAAAAGAGCGGTCTTCGGACCGCAATCCGAGAGCAACACGAATACAAACGTGAGGCTCTTGAGCGTCTGGCGGGAGCGCCAGAACTCAGCAGGATAACCAGCTCAACAGTTTAACTGGAGAGTTTGATCCTGGCTCAGAGCGAACGTTAGCGGCGGGCCTAACACATGCAAGTCGAACGAGAAAATCCCTTCGGGGGTGAGTACAGTGGCGCACGGGTGAGGAACGCGTAGGTAATCTACCCTTCGGCGGGGGACAACATTTCGAAAGGAATGCTAATACCGCGTAAGACCACGACCACCACGGTGGATGTGGTTAAAGATGGCCTCTTCTTGAAAGCTATCACCGAAGGACGAGCCTGCGTCCCATCAGCTAGTTGGTAAGGTAATGGCTTACCAAGGCTAAGACGGGTAGCTGGTCTGAGAGGATGATCAGCCACACTGGCACTGGAACACGGGCCAGACTCCTACGGGAGGCAGCAGTGAGGAATATTGGGCAATGGGCGCAAGCCTGACCCAGCCACGCCGCGTGAGTGATGAAGGCCTTCGGGTCGTAAAGCTCTGTGGAGAGAGACGAAAAATCTCCGTTCGAATAGGACGGAGACTTGACGGTACCTCTTTAGCAAGCACCGGCTAACTCTGTGCCAGCAGCCGCGGTAATACAGAGGGTGCGAACGTTGCTCGGATTTACTGGGCGTAAAGCGCGTGTAGGCGGATACGCAAGTCGGTTGTGAAATCCCTGGGCTCAACCTAGGAACTGCATCCGAAACTGCGTGTCTTGAGTAATGGAGAGGGTGGCGGAATTCCCGGTGTAGAGGTGAAATTCGTAGATATCGGGAGGAACATCAGTGGCGAAGGCGGCCACCTGGACATTTACTGACGCTGAGACGCGAAAGCGTGGGGAGCAAACAGGATTAGATACCCTGGTAGTCCACGCCGTAAACGATGAGAACTAGGTGCAGCGGATATTGACCTCTGCTGTGCCGTAGCTAACGCGTTAAGTTCTCCGCCTGGGGAGTACGGCCGCAAGGCTAAAACTCAAAGGAATTGACGGGGGCCCGCACAAGCAGTGGAGCATGTGGTTTAATTCGAAGCAACGCGCAGAACCTTACCAGGGCTAGACAAACTGAGAACCCGAATGAAAGTTTGGGGTGCTCGCAAGAGAACTCAGGTCCAGGTGCTGCATGGCTGTCGTCAGCTCGTGTCGTGAGATGTTGGGTTAAGTCCCGCAACGAGCGCAACCCTTATCCTTAGTTGCCATCATTTGGTTGGGCACTCAAAGGAGACTGCCGGGGTCAACCCGGAGGAAGGTGGGGATGACGTCAAGTCCTCATGGCCCTTATGTCCTGGGCTACACACGTGCTACAATGGTCGGTACAAAGCGCTGCGAAGCCGCAAGGTGGAGCGAATCGCAAAAAGCCGGCCTCAGTACGGATTGCACTCTGCAACTCGAGTGCATGAAGTCGGAATTGCTAGTAATCGTCGATCAGCAGGCGACGGTGAATACGTTCCCGGGCCTTGTACACACCGCCCGTCACACCATGGGAGTCGAGTGCTCCAGAAGTGGCCGCGCTAACCCGCAAGGGAGGCAGGTCCCCAAGGAGTGTTTGGTAACTGGGGTGAAGTCGTAACAAGGTAGCCGTAGGGGAACCTGCGGCTGGATCACCTCCTTTCTAAGGAGCATTTCCTCGCAAGAGGAATGTATCTGGTCATATCCGAGTGGTGACTATGATGGAGCCAGCTTTTTGAGCTCTGTCAGATTCCGATTCAGTTTTCAGCGCCCGATCGGTCGCGCGATGTCGGTGTATTGACGATGGCCACCGTGAGCGGTGTTGCGCCGCGCTCGACGCGGAAGCGAGTTTCCTTGTCCTCGCCAGCTTCCGTCCATCGAGCTACGTACTCGCCCAATGTCACGCGGAGCTCGGCCGCGCCGTCCTCGTCCGTCGTGACGGTTGTGCGCGTGCGCCAGCGGTCGTTGATCAGGGAGATGACCGCTTCGCCATGACGGGTGCGGGTGCCATTCCGGGTCTCGTCGAAGATGCCATGCTGGAGTTGACTGCGGGCGGCGACCTTGTTCCACAGGCTCCAAAACACGATTTGTTCCACCCCCTCGGTGCCCCACCAAAGGCGCATGATCGCCTCGGCCTGGGCCGCACGCTCTTCGGGATCGGCAGGGGTGTTGAACGTGGTCTCCGTCATGTGAAGGGCAGGCCCGGCGTGGCCAAAAGCTCGAAAACGCGGTTGACGACGTCGGCGGCCGTGGCGCCTCCTAGGCCGGTAAACACCTCGTCGATCCACTCGTTCATCACCAACTGCGCACCTGGGTCGATGGCCCGCACCGAGCGAAACAAGTCGTCGACGATGCCGGGGCCGAGCCGCGACGAGAACCAGCCCGTAAGCGGATTCAGCATCTCGTTGGTGACGTCGTAGATGTCGATCCGCCCCCTGTAGCGCTCAACGATCGATTCGGCTTGAAATCGAATCAGCGCGCGAAGCTCTTCCTTTTCGATCTCCGAGAGGTCGATAGCCGGAAACTGCTCGCGAAGCCATGTCGGCGTGCCGCTGCCCGTCGAAAGTGGCGGGGCGTTGCCCCAAAGAAGGGTGTGCATCTTGACCTTGAACCCGTTCTCATCGGCCCATGCGAGCTCCGAGTCGGCGAGGCCGAACTCGAGTCGGCCGGGCTCGGGCTCGAGCGTCGGCCGCTTCGACGGCCGCGATTTCATCTGCATCGAGAAGAACGGAAAGGTTCGCCGGCTCGCCTTCGGGGAGGACGGGGAGCTCGGTGACGGCGGCGCCTGACCGCGCGGCGACGAACCCGCACGCCGCTTCGTCGTCGGCGCGCGCGTGCACACGCGATCGCACAACGGAGCGCGAGGGCATCATGGCCACATCCCGCATCACAGGTGCCGAAGGCATCGGTCGCGGCAAACCTGGAGCTGCATGGCGCAAGCTCGGGTGGGCGCACATGGGACGACTGCAAACGCGGTGACGGCCGAGCAGTTCGCGGTTTGCTCCAGGTATTCGGCGTCGCAGCGCGCTTCACATGCCGAACCGGCGGCTCCATCGCCGCGGCGGCTGCAGTCGAGGGCACAGGCCTGCCTTCGATAGTCGGCCGAAGAGACGCAGGCATCGCGTGCTGTCGCGAGGATCTCTTCGGCGGCTTCGCCGTTGGCGCCGGTGGAAGTCCCGCAGCCCGCGGCCCCGAGCACGATGGCCGCGACGGCGGAACGAAAAGTAAGCCGCACGGAAGTCATAAGAATCGCCTGAAATAGCGCCAAATAGCGATGCCCTCCAGCCCGCATTCTGAGCCCGCCCTCAAGAGTCGGGCCCGACGAGCCATTTGCCGAGCCTTGGAAGCGCGATCAGCTCGACTTGGGTTTGGTCGCCAACCAATCGGGGACGCTGAGGTTCCAATATATGGCCGCGGCGCGCAGACCGAAGGTCATCAACCCGCAGCCTATCGCCCCATACACCTCGTGCTCCGGCAGAAACTGAAGAACGAGCACATAGCCCGTGCAGCCCATGAGCACGGGGGTCGCATATAGCTCGCGAGTCATCAGGAGGTTTTGTCGCCCGGCCAGCAGATCGCGAAGCAACCCTCCGCCGATAGCTGTGACGATGCCGAGGATCACAGGGGCGAGCGGCCGACCAAAATCGAGGTCCCATGATTTGTCGGCTGCCTGGATCGCAAACAACGCCACGCCTGCGCCGTCGAGGTACAACAACAAAGCGTAGATCTCTTTTCGGGTGAATAGCGTGTTCGCTACGAACGCCACCACACTGGCAGTGATAGCGACCCAAATGTAGTTGAGGTCGGTAGCCCAGAACACGGGGACGCCCAGAACCAGATCCCGCAGGGTCCCGCCACCGGTCGCCGTGATGACGCCCAGCACGACCGCACCGAACAGGTCGATGCCTTTGGAAGCCACGGCAAGCACCGCCGTCACCGCAAACGCCACGATTCCGGCCATTGCTAACCAGTAGCTAAGTGATTCCAAGGCAATCCTGTCCTGAAGTGCCGCGATACGCCCACAGCGCATCGCGAACCGGAGACGACTGCGACGTCGTCATGACAATCAGGGTCGTCAACGCCGCGCGCCTCGTAGGACTTTGTCCATCCGCTGGAACACCTCGTCGATGACCTTTGCTTCCGGCAAGATGGTGACGCGGAAGTAGTTGCGGTAGTCCACGTTGAAGCTGGAGCCTGGCGCGACGAGCACGTGCTGCGTCTCGAGGAGCTGCATGGCGAAGTCTTGGTCGTCGAACCCCGGAAGCTTGTCCGTATCGGCGCCGATGAACGCATACATCGAACCGCCGGGCACGACCAAGCTCAGGTACTCGCTTCCTTCGACGCCCCGGATCACGGCTTGGCGAGACTCGTACAAACGTCCGTTAGGACGAATCAGCTCTTTCAGGCTTTGGTAGCCGCCAAGCGCGGTCTGCACGCCCCACTGTCCGGGCACGTTGCTGCACAGTCGCAGCGATGCGAGGAGATCGAGACCGTGCAGGTAGTCCTTGGCGAGCTCATTGGTGCCGTTGAACACCACCCAGCCGACGCGAAACCCGCAGGCGCGGTATACTTTGGACAAGCCGCTGAACGTGCCGCAGAGGGTGTTCTTCACCAGCGGCGCAACCGGGACGAACTCGGCGTCGTCATACACCATGCCGTCGTAGATTTCGTCGCTGAACACCACCAGATCGTGCCGTTCGGCGAGCCTCACCATCGCCTCCAGTACCTCCCGGCTGTACACGGCCCCGGTGGGATTGTTCGGGTTGATGATGACGAGTGCGCGGGTTCGGCTCGTGATGAGGCTGGTCAGCGCCTCGAGGTCGGGCTGAAACTGCTTGTTCGGCGGACATGGGTAGTGCACGGCCCGACCACCGTTCAGGGTGACCGCGGCAGTCCAAAGTGGATAGTCGGGGCTCGGGATCAGCACTTCGTCGCCGTCATTGAGCAACGCGCGCAAGGTCAGGTCGATCAGCTCGCTGACCCCGTTGCCGATGAACACGTGCTCGGCGGTCACGTTCAAGACACCGCGTTCCTGCTGCTGCATCACGACCGCTTCGCGTGCAGGGAAGATGCCTTTCTGGTGGCAGTAGGCTTCGCTGCTCGGGAGGTTCTCGATCATGGCCATGCGCATGGTTTCCGGAGTACGGAAGCCGAACAGACCAGGGTTTCCGATGTTCAGCGAGATGATTTCGTAACCCTGCCGCTCCATCTCGTGTGCGCGCTGGGCCAGCTGCCCGCGTATCTCGTAGCGGACGCCGCGAAGGCTGTCGCTGGGCTTGATTTTGGTGTTCATCGACCTGGGTCCGGGAGAGCCGAACTCATGATAGACACCGCCCGCCGTGTCGAGTGGGCCGCGGCTTCGACTCCGTTTTCAGCGCGCGGCAAGCGACGCCGAGGGGGGCGTCACTCGAACAGACTCGGTCAGCTCGACATCCGCCCGCGACCAGGCTTTCTCGAACTCAGCGGTCACCCGCGCCGCCTCCTCCTGCTTGCCTTGCGCGTTCAGGGCCTGTGCCAGCCCGAATAGCGCCCAGCCGTTGTTGGGGAAGACCTCGAGGTCTTCCCGGAAGACCTTCTCGGCCGCTTTGGGCTGGCCCGCCTCCAGGTATACGGCCCCGAGCACGTTGCGTGTCGACGTATACCAGCTCGGAGGCTCATCGTAGTTCTGCCGGTCTTGAAGCTTCACGGCCTCGCGGAGCGCTCCGATCGCACGCGTCCACTGCCGGCGCTTAGCGGCCAGCTCGCCTGTCAGCAGGCGCTCGGCGATTTGGATCAGGCTCTTGGCCGTGTTGATCTCCCAGACGGTCACTCCTTCGAGGCGTTCGTCGCTCATGACCCCGCGAAGCGCCGCGAGCTCCGCCTCCGCTTCGGTGATTTGTCCGCGCGCGGTGAACGCCAGCCCGCGCGCGTAGTGCCAGACACCGAGTGGATAGGGCAGATCGTTTGCGGGCTTCGGGTAGGCCAAGATGCTGTCCCAGAGCCCGAACTGCGTCATCACGTAGAGTGGGGTGATCCAGTAGTGCTGCAGGGTGGTCAGTCCAGGTTGCCGCATCAGGTCCGAAGGCACGTGTGCGCTCATTTTTTCGGCTGCTTCGAGCGCCAGTTCGCTGCGTCCCTCGAGTGAGGCGGTCCGCGACAGGAAATGGTAGTTGTGTGGATGATAGGCGAGAGGGTAGATGCCCTGCGCGCGACACTGGGTGATGTAGGCCTGGTCGGCCTGAATCGCGGCTTCGTTGGCCTGTGAGGCAGCGTGGTAGTTGCCGACGCGGATGTACACATGGGCCGGCATGTGGACGAGATGGCCCGCTCCCGGCGTGAGCTTCGGCAAACGCTCCGCCGATGGGAGAGCGCGTTCGGGGGAATGGGAAGCCTCGAC
>JBAVOF010000338.1:0-11683 GCA_049691835.1 Polyangiales bacterium | reverse complement strand
CCCTTCGCTGCTGCTGTACTATCAGAACCGACTGGTCCCATTCGCTGAGGACATCGCGAACCCAGACCAGTTGAGGGCAGCGTGCGAGATCCAAAATCTGGGGGCCCACCGATGAGCCTTCGAGTTGGAATAGTGGGCGCGGGGGGGTTCGGCCGGGCCATCGCGCAAGCGTCGGCGCGCAATGGACACGACGTCTTGGTTTGGAGCCGAAAGGAGCGCGAGCTTCCCGACTCGATTCGAACCTCGACCGACATCGATGACATCCGTGATCGCGAACTGATCTTCATGGCGGTTCCGGCGCGGCACGCCTTGGAGGCCGCCGAGCAGCTCGGGGCCGTAGTCGACGGACGTCACTTGATGGTTCACATCAGCCGCGGCCTCGTCGGGACGGAGCTGAAGACCATCACCCAAGTGCTTCGCGAGAAGACGGTCTGCCGGCGCCTCGGTGCGCTAGCGGGGCCGCTCGTCGCAAACGCCTTAGCCGAGGGGCGGCCCAGTGGCGCCATCCTCGGAACTGGTTTCCCCGAGCTGGCCCGCATGGTCCGCGAGGCGATAGGCGGAACCGGGCTTCGAATCTACGAGACGACGGACGTGGTAGGCGTGGAGCTCGCGAGCGCTACGGTTGGGTTTCTGACGGTCATGCTCGCGTATGCTCAAGAGGCAGGCGTAGACCCTGGCACGCTGGCGGTGCTTGCGACCCGAGGCATGGTGGAAGTGTCTCGCATCGGACAGACACTTGGGGCACGGGAGTCGACCTTCATGGGCCTCGCGGGTCTCGGCGACCTCATCGCGGCCGTGGCCGGCGACCAGCGCCCCGAATTCCGCTTCGGCCGAGCCCTGGCAAGGGGCGTCGACCTGTCAAACGCCATCGGTGAGGCAGGAGCGTACGTCGAAGGTGTCGAGGTCGCGAGCCATCTGATGGAGCATGCAAGGCGCCTCGGACTGGAAACGCCGATTTCTTCCACTTTCGTTGCTCTGTCCGAGGGTCGCATCAGCCGAGATGATGCTATTGAGGCGCTGATGGAGAGGCGCGTGGGCAAAGAATGACCGACACTCAGAACCTGGTCGTGTGGAGCTTCCCGACTCGCATCGTGCTCGGCGAGGGCGCCGCAGCACAGTGCGCCAACGAGGCCCGTCGGCTCGGGGCGAGCCGAGTGCTTCTGGTTTCCGACCGAGGAGTCGAAAAAGCCGGGTTGCTCGCGCCGATCCGGGACGCTCTCGATGCGGCCGGCCTTCCGCACGAATCTGCTCTCGAGATCTCGTCCAACCCGTTGGAGACGGAGGTGCTCGGAGCGGCGCGTGTGTTTGAAAGCTTCAGAGCCGACATTTTACTGGGCGTCGGTGGTGGGAGCGTGCTCGATGTAGCGAAGCTCGTTCGCCTAGCGGTCACGCACCCGGGCCCTCTCGCACAGTACGATGACGCGATCGGCGGTAGTAGCAAGATCAACGCGCCTCTTCCGCCGATGATCGCCATTCCAACAACCGCGGGCACAGGTAGCGAGGTCGGCCGCAGCGGCGTCGTGACGATTCAAGCGACGAACCGGAAGACGGTGATCTTCTCCCCCCTGCTCCTGCCTGATGTCGCAATTCTGGATCCGCTGATGACTCGAACCATGCCGCCCGGCATGACCGCAGCAACTGGAATGGATGCCCTCACTCATTGCGTCGAGGCCTATGCATCGATCGGCGACCATCCGATGGCGGACGCGATCGCGCTCGGAGGAGTGCGGCTCTGTCATCGATCGCTCAAAGCCGCGACCGACGACGGAAACGACTTGAAAGCCCGCGAGGACATGCTCAAAGCGGCGATGATGGGGGCCGTTGCGTTTCAAAAGGGGCTCGGCGCCTGCCACTCGCTCGCGCATCCGCTCTCGGTCGAGCTCGGGATGCACCACGGCCTTGCCAATGCGATTTGCCTTCCGGCCGTGCTCGATTTCAACCGCGTGGCAATCCCCGAACGCATTGCGGAGATCGCCCGACAGCTCGGTGTCCGTGGCAATGACGAAGGTACGCTATCGTTCGAATGCGCCGGCGCGGTTCGAGCGCTTCGGAAATCGATCGGGCTGCCCTCGGATCTCCGATCGCAAGGGGTGCGCGAGGGCGACCTCCCACGCTTGGCAGAACTGGCTTTCGCTGATCCCTGCCACGAGTCGAACCCACGCCGATGCACCGAAGACGATCTCCTCGCTCTGTACAAGGCGAGCTTCGAGGATGGCTAAGCGCAAGAAGGGGAACCTGGAGTCGATTGCGAAGGTGTTGAAGGGTGTCTACCCTGCGCCCGATCAACTCGATGCGGCCAGGGCGTTCGCCTGGTGGACCCGATCGGTGCCGCCGCGAATCGTCGAAAACGCGCGCCCGGTGCGGCTCTCGAACGGGGTTCTGCTCGTACACGTTCGCTCGTCCGTCTGGGCCAACGAGCTGTCGTACCTGACCGATGATCTGCTCGCGCGGCTTCGCGAGCATGTACCGATGAGTCGCGTCGAACGAATCCGCTTCCAGGTCGGCCCGCTACCCGACCTTCCAATACGAGAGGCTCCGACTCCGCCGCCGCCCGAACCCGTTCGTTTGGGCTCCTTGCCCGAGGAGCTCGGGAGGGCGCTGAGCCGGGTTCACGACGACGAGCTGAGGCGGGCCATCACCGCCGCGGCGACGACGAGCCTCGCAAGAATCCGCAAACCGAGTGATAGAGACTAGAGCTTGGTCACCTAAGGGCGTCTCGCGGCTCGTATCATCGCGTCCAGTATGTCCGGCCCGTGCGGGGAGCCCAGCCGGTCGAAGACGTCCTCCGGAAGGGGCAAGGTCACCGCCCGCACCCTGCTCTGTGTCAGAAGCGCCAAGCTCACGCCCAACTCCGTTGCGATGCGCCCGATCAAGTCGACACCCGGATCGGCTACTTCCGCGTTTTCCAGGCGGGCCACCGTGCGTCTCGAGACGCCCACACGCCGCGCCAGCTCCAGCTGACCGATCCGCTCCCGGAGCTCGCGAATGATCGGTAGATTGGCGGAAATGACATCGATAGCGGCCATGGACGGACAATATCGTCCATGCCGAGCTGGAACAAGGCCATTACTGCCTACTCAGGCCCGCGGCGAGCTCTGAGACGAGCTTTCGAACCGCGGCCACTGCCGCGCCGGGGCTGGTAGCATCCTCGATCGCGCAGACGACCGCGCTTCCGACGACCACCCCAGCGACATGGGGCGCGACTGCACGGACATCGTCTTTGGTTTTCACTCCGAACCCGAGCGCCGCCGGTCGACCGAACTCGCGTTGCAATGCGGCAGCGCGCTCTGATGCGCTCGCCAGATCCGCCGAGACGGAGCCCGTCACGCCGGTCATCGAAACGTAGTAGACGAACGAGGTTGCCGCTTCCACCGCACGCGCAATGCGCTCTGGGTTACTCGTGGGCGCCACGAGCGGGACGAAGTCGAGCCCCTTGTCGAGCGCCGGCCCTCTGAGCCCCTGACTCTCCTCGGGCGGTAGGTCGACGACGAGGAATCCGTCGACGCCGCAACTGGCCGCATCGTCTGCCAGCCTCTGCTCTCCGTATGCAAGGATGGGGTTGTAGTACCCGAAAAGCAGAATCGGAACATCGGTCCGTCGCCGGGCCGACCGCACCGTGTCGAGCACCTTGGCAAGAGTGGTTCCGCCTCGCAAAGATCGCTCCGCGGCGCGCTGGATCGCGGGTCCATCCGCGGTCGGATCGCTGAAGGGCACCCCGAGCTCGATTACGTCTGCACCCGCCTCGGCTGCGGCCACGATGAGATCGACCGTGGTGCTCAAGTCCGGGTCCCCGGCGCACAGGTAGATCAGCAGAGCGGCCCGGTTCTCTTTGCGCGCGATCTCGAACGCGTCGGCAATGCGGCCCACGTGCGTCAGCCCCTTTCCTTGAGCTTCTCGATCACGGTCTCCAGATCCTTGTCACCGCGCCCGGACAAGGAGACGAGGATGTCGGCGTCCTGGCCGAGCTCCGTGGCAAGCGTTGGAAGGTACGCAAGGGCGTGACTGGTCTCGAGCGCGGGGATGATCCCCTCGATCCTGCAAAGCTGCTGAAATGCATCGAGCGCCGCATCATCGGTGACCGATACGTAGGTCGCACGTCCTGTGTCTTTGAGCCATGCGTGCTCGGGACCGACCCCAGGGTAGTCGAGACCGGCGCTGATCGAATGCGCCTCGACGATTTGGCCGTCCGCGGATTGCAGCACGTAGCTCTTCGCGCCGTGCAAGACGCCGACACCCCCCGCTGTGAGCGGCGCGGCATGCCGTCCGGTCTCAATACCTTCACCGGCAGCCTCGACCCCGATCAGGCGAACCGACTCGTCATCGATGAACCCGGCGAAAATACCCATCGCATTGGAACCGCCCCCGACGCATGCCACGACCGCATCGGGAAGCCTCCCCGCCTGCTCGAGCATCTGTGCGCGCGCCTCCTCGCCGATGACTGCCTGAAAGTCTCGCACAATCATCGGGTACGGATGCGGCCCGGCCACCGAACCGACGCAGTAGTGAGTGGTTCGCACGTTGGTGACCCAATCGCGGAGAGCCTCGTTCATCGCGTCCTTCAAGGTCGCTGACCCAGACGTCACCGAGTGAACCTGCGCGCCGAGCAGCTCCATCCGTCGCACGTTTGGTGCCTGGCGACGAACGTCCTGTGCGCCCATGTAGACCTCGCAAGGCAACCCCATCAACGCGCACGCGGTCGCAGTCGCAACGCCATGTTGTCCCGCACCGGTCTCGGCAATGATCCGCGTCTTGCCCATTCGCTTGGCGAGCAAAATCTGCCCGATCGTGTTGTTGATCTTGTGGGCGCCGGTGTGGCAAAGGTCCTCGCGCTTGAGCCAGATCCGGGGGCCAATCTCCGCCGTCAGTCGAGACGCGAAATAGGTAGGCGTCTCGCGTCCCGCATATTGGTGTAGAAGTGAGTCGAGCTCCGCCTGAAACGCCGGATCGCGCTGGGACTCCTCGTAAGCCCGCGTCAGCTCGTCGAGCGCGGGCATGAGCGTTTCCGCGACGTAGCGTCCGCCGTAAGGGCCGTAGCGCCCGGAAGCCGGTTCGGGGGGTTGCATGAGGCGCGGAACGTAGCGCATAGGAGACCTTCGCGCATGCATCGGAACGAAACGAGCGACGACACCTTGCCCCCCTTCAATCGCCAGGCATTCGAGCGAATGTTGCGGCGAACCTCGATCCTCCGTGACTGGTTTCAACCCACGATCGAAGGCGCGGAGAACATCCCCGCGGAGGGAGGAGCGCTCTTGGTGACCAACCACGGAAACTTCGGCCTCGACCTCCCCGTGCTGATCGGGTTGATCCACGAGAGATCCGGCCGCGTCCTTCGATCGCTCGGTGACCGCGTAGTGTTCGCGGCCCCGGTGCTGCGCGACCTTGCACAGCACATGGGTATCATCGAGGGTGAGCCGCAAGCCACCGTACGCTTGCTCGAAGACGATCAGCTCGTCTTGGTGTACCCCGGAGGTGCCAAAGAGGCGCTCAGCGCTCCCGAAGATGCCTATCGCCTCCAGTGGGAGAACAGCCAAGGGTTCATTCGAACGGCTCTCCGCGCACAGAAACCCATCATCCCCGTCGCAGGCATTGGCAACGAAGAGCTGTATGTTCAGGTCGTCCCTCAGGACCGCGTGCGCAAGAGCGGAGTGGGCCGATTCATTTCGCAGGTGCTCGGCGAGAAGTACGTCACGCCGATCTACATGGGGCTCGGGATCCTCCCGTTCCCAACGGAGCTGCACTACATCATCGGAGAGCCAATCTTCCTGCCGCACGGACCCGAAGCCGCCGACAACGAGCAGATTGTCGCCGAGCTTCACCAGCAGGTAACCGATACGACGCAGCAGTTGATCTACGGCGGACTGGACCAGCGCCGCAAGTCAGCCTCCACCCCCTCTCGCCCCTGATTCTGGCACTGGCGCCCCGTAGAGCCGACGCATTTCGTCGTTCACGAGGCTTTGCTGGCAAACGCGTTGCGACTCGGTATAGTCAGAGCCCGGTCGTCCCGTGAATTCAAAGCTCTACCGAAGAACATTCACGAAGCTCAGCCTACTGTCCGGTGCTGGGATCATCGTGCTGCCAGCGTGTGGCAATGCCAGTACCGTTCCCGTGGGTTCCGTCACACTGACACGCGACGAGCGAGAGCTCCTGGAGCGATTTGCGGAGGCGTTCTTGCCTACCGAGGGCACCGCGCTCAAACCACGGTCCGCGGTTCCGATCACCGAGAACATCGAGCACGCGTTTTCGCTGATGGACGCTCCGGTCCTAGAACAGGTGCGGATCGGTCTCGGACTATTCAACTACGGCTCGATCTTGATCGGATTGCACTTTGCACGATTCGTCCACCTCTCCGTCGAAGAACGACTCGGGTACATTCGGCGATGGGAGCAGGGCATTGAAATGCAGCGGGGCGTGGTTGGGGTCCTCAAGAAGCTGATCTGCCTGGGATACTGGCAAGATATCGAGGCGGGTCGCGCGATTGGTTACCAGGGGCCCGTTTCAGTGGCTGGCGGAGTACCGAGCCTCGGCAACGCACCGATGCCGATGGCGCCGAACGAGTGAGCAGGATGGAAGAGGATTCAAGCCCATCAATCCAAGGACTTCCCTTGCTGCGGATCATGCAGCCGAACGCCATACCGGACGCTGGTCTGGGCTTGCAGGCGGACGTCCTGGTCATCGGCTCAGGCGCCGCCGGCGCAGTGGTTGCGTACGAGCTGTCTCGCTCAGGGGCGAAGGTCGTGGTGCTGGAGGCGGGGCCGTACATTCCATCCAGTGAGTTCCAGGAGCACGCTCCGACGGCGCTCGAGACCCTGTATCAAGACAGTGGTAACCAGATGAACACCACGGGGGACCTGGCCATCCTTCAGGGGAGGTGTGTTGGCGGCTCGACGGTAGTCAACGCTGCGGCTTGTTTTCGCGTGCCGGATCAGGTGCTGGAACACTGGGCCGAGCAGCATGGTCTGAGCAACCTCACTCCGGAATCGCTGTTGCCTTTCTTCGAACGGGTCGAGCGAAACCTCGCGGTGCACCAAAACGAACCGGCTGAGGTCAACTACAACGGGCGTCTGCTCATCGAGGGAGCGCAGAAGTTGGGTATCCCGGCCTCTCCGATCTCTCGCAACATCAAGAACTGTGCCTTGAGCGGGCATTGCATCTCCGGCTGTAAGACTGACCGCAAGCAGTCGATGCTGGTGACCTATTTACCCTGGGCAAGCGAGTTGGGCGCAACGATCCTCAGCGGCACGCGCGCGGAGACGTTTGAAGTGCGCAATCGCCGTGTCGCCGCGGTCAACGCCGTCGCCACCGATGCGGTCGGCAAAGCGAAGCCAGTGCGCGTCGAGGCAGACATCATCGTCGTGGCGGCGGGTGCGATTCAGACACCCCTCCTGTTTCAGAGGAACAGGCTCGGCAACAGCAGCGGCCAGGTCGGTCTCAATTTCGCGTGCCATCCATCGCTCGCCGTGTTTGGCGAGCACGACGAGGACATTTACGCCTGGATTGGGGCCACGCTGAGCGCGCAAGCAGGCAACATCGAGAATCCCCTCAAAGGAGGCTACCTCCTGGAGGCCGGAATGGTCGGGCCGTTCATCACGAGCATGTGGGTCGATGGTGGAGTCGGCCGGGATTTCGTCGAGTTCATGCAGAACAGCAAGAAGTTCCAGTCGGCAGTGACCCTCATTCACGACCACAACGTGGGGCGTGTCTACCTGGACGGGGATCGCAAGCGCATCGAGTACGACCTGGATGATCGCGACTTCGAGTCCATGAGAGAGGCGCTGCGGGGAACGGCGAAGATCTACTTTGCAGCGGGCGCTCGCCGCGTATATTTGCCAACGACGCGGCGAACCACCATCGAAGGGGCCGATCAAGTCGACTCGGCCATCAACAGCCTCCGAAACGGCAAGCACATGTACCGACTCACGTCGTACCATCCGCAGGGCACGATGCGGATGGGGGCAGACCCGAGCACTAGCGTGGTTGCGCCGGATGGACGCTGTCACGACCTCGACAACGTCTACGTGCCAGACGCGAGCCTTTTCCCTTCCTCGCTTCTGGTGAATCCGCAGATCACCGTGTACACGATGGCAAGCTACATCTCGGACCGAATCTTGGCCCGCACGTAGAGCACGCGTCGAGTCGGCGCGTTGCCCCTACTTGGTCTGGTGCATTCGCATGAAGCACCAGAACCCGTTGTCGGCCTTTGCAAGTCGCCACCCTTCCGCACCTAGACCGTTGAACTGCTCGGTCATGGCCTCGGCTGCCTTCTTGTCGGCGCGCTCGCTCTGATGAACGCACTTGTACTCCCATTTGTGCGCACCATAGCGTGGGTTTCCCTTGCAGTGCGGACAGGTCTTGCCGTGCGGGCAGTCGGCGCCCTTCGCGCAATAGGGACAACTGCCGGCTTGGCCACACGTCTCACAGGTCGCGGGCTTGGCCTCGGTCTGTGATTGAACAGGAGCGCCGCCGAGCGCCAACCAGATCACGCCGGCAGTGAGAGCTGAGGCCAAAAGTACAATACGCATGATTCCTCCTGAAGTTGAGGTCGGCAGGCTAGCACGGCCGTCCGGAGCGGGGAAAAACCCATTCAGGCCTCCTTCGCGCGATCGATGAAACGTCGCACCAAGTCGGGATCTTTTCGTCCCGGCGCCGATTCCACTCCAGACGCGACGTCGACCCGAAATGGGCCGACGGTCCGAACCGCCGTGGCGACATTGTCGGGGGTGAGGCCTCCAGCGAGGGTCAGCTTGCGCTCTTTCGCGACCGTGGCGGCGATTTCCCAGTTGAAGGTTTTGCCCGTCCCGCCAGGGACTCCTGGAACGCTGGCGTCGAGAAGGAGCTGCTCGCCAGGATAGGTGCGCGAAACCTCGATCGCCGAGCCATCTTTCACACCGAGCGCCTTGTATGCATGCGGCAGGAGCGACGCGACCAGCTCAGGTGGCTCATCCCCGTGCAACTGAGCCCAGACGATGCCCGTTTGCCGCAGGATTTCGTCGATCTGCTCGTACGTGAAGTCGACGAATACCCCGACCATGACGGCACGGTGCCCCGCCGCGTCCACGATGGCGCGCGCCTCCGGCAGCTCGACACATCTGGGCGAGCCGGGCCAAAAATTGAGGCCGATCGCGTCAGCGCCAGACTCGACGCAAGCCATTGCGTCTTCGACTGTAGTCAGCCCGCAGATTTTGACCTCAACCATACCCCGAGGATGAGCTGCGAGGGTCTTGCCGTCCAACATCGCGATCCCCACTTGCAGATCGGCTGGCCTCGCCCTAGAACGCGTTCCAGTTTGCCCGGGAAACACGGGCGCTGAAGCGCCCGCGGGACTAGAATCGACTATCGAGCATGAAAACATCTGCCGCTGCACGCGTTCAGCCCAGTCCGCGTGAAACCTTAGAGTCCGTTGTCATTCGCTTCGCAGGCGATTCAGGCGACGGGATGCAACTCACCGGTAGCCAGTTCACGACAGCCACCGCGGACGCGGGAAACGATCTTGCGACATTCCCGGACTTCCCCGCGGAGATCAGGGCGCCGGCGGGCACGACCTATGGTGTCTCCGGCTTTCAGATCCACTTCGCCGCGCACGACGTTCAAACGCCCGGTGACGCCCCCGACGTGTTGGTCGCCATGAACCCCGCGGCGCTCAAGGTGAACACGGACATTCTCAAGCCGGGAGGGTTGGTCGTCGTCAACACGGGCGCATTCACCACGAACAATCTCAAGAAGGCTGGCTATGAGAGCAACCCACTCGAAGACGGAACGCTCGATCGCTTTCGTGTGCTTGCGCTCGACGTGACGAAGCTGACGCTCGAATCCGTCAAGGAAGTCGGTCTTGGTTCCAAAGAGGCGAACCGGTGCAAGAACATGTGGACCTTGGGCCTCATGTACTGGCTCTTCGGCCGCGAGCGCGAGCAGACCATCTCCTGGTTGAAATCCAAGTTTGCGAAGAACCCGAAGCTGGCGGAGGCGAACATCGCCGCACTCAACGCTGGCCACATCTATGCCGAGAACGCGGAATTGCCACACGGGATCACCGCTTACCGCGTGCCGGCCGCCAAGCTCGCACCAGGCGAGTACCGGAACATCAGCGGCAATGAAGCAACGGCATGGGGACTGGTCACAGGGGCGAGGCTCGCGGGTCTGCAGGTGGTGTACGGCTCGTACCCGATCACGCCTGCCTCGAGTCTGCTGCACTACCTGGCCCGCCTTAAGCACTTTGGCGTCACGACGTTCCAGGCCGAAGACGAAATAGCCGCCGTTGGTGCGGCCGTGGGCGCGAGCTTCGGCGGATCGATCGGCATCACCGGCACTTCCGGCCCTGGTGTCGCCTTGAAGTCCGAAGCGATCGGCTTGGCGATTGCGGCCGAGCTCCCGTTGATTGTCGTCGACGTACAGCGCGGCGGGCCTTCGACTGGGCTTCCGACGAAGACCGAGCAATCCGACCTCTTCCAGGCAGTCTGGGGACGCAACGGGGACGCTCCCCTTGCCGTATTGGCTGCCGCCACACCCGGTGACTGCTTCTACATGGCGATCGAGGCGGTGCGTATCGCGGTGAAGTACATGACACCGGTCATTCTGCTCACCGATGGGTACCTGGCGAACGGAGCGGAGCCTTGGCTGCTCCCCGACCTCGATGCGCTCGAGCCGTTCCCCGTCAAGTTCCACAAAGACCCTGAGGGCTTTCATCCTTTCTTGCGGGACGAGAACACGCTTGCTCGAGTGTGGGCCATTCCCGGCACGCCAGGTCTCGAGCACCGCATCGGCGGGCTCGAGAAAGACCGCGATACGGGCCACATTTCCTATGACCCGCGCAATCATCACCTGATGACCAAGATTCGAGCGCAGAAGGTGGCAGGGATCGCGCGGGACATCGCACGCGCCAAGGTCGACCAGGGTGATGCTCATGGCGACCTGCTCCTCGTCGGCTGGGGCTCCACCTATGGCTCGATCAGCCAAGCAGTGCGCGTGCTGCGCGAAAAGGGCCACGCGGTTTCTCACCTTCACCTTCGGAACATTTGGCCGCTACCCGAAGGGCTCGGTGACCTGCTCCGATCCTTCGACAGCGTGCTGGTCCCGGAGCTCAACAACGGACAGCTGGTGAAGTTACTCCGAGCGGAGTATCTGGTCGATGCAGAGAGCCTCACTAGGGTCACAGGGCTTCCCTTCCGGATCGCGGGCCTGGTCGACGCGGTTGAGGAACGGCTACAACGGAGCGAAAAATGAGTCCCAACCCGCCCAAGAAAGAATTCAGTCGCAAGGACTTCACCTCCGATCAGGAGGTACGCTGGTGCCCCGGCTGTGGTGACTACGCGATTCTCGCGGCTGTGCAGCGGACCCTACCCAGCCTCGGGTCGACTCCCGAAAACACGGTATTCATCTCGGGGATCGGTTGCTCCAGCCGTTTCCCCTATTACATGAACACGTACGGGTTCCACACGATCCACGGTCGCGCACCCGCGATCGCGACTGGCCTCAAGCTGGCCAACCCCGAGCTCGACGTCTGGGTCGTCACCGGCGACGGCGACGGTCTGAGCATCGGCGGGAACCATCTGCTCCATGTCCTGCGCCGCAACATCGATCTTCAGATCATGTTGTTCAACAACCAGATCTACGGTCTGACCAAGGGGCAGTACTCGCCCACATCGCAGGTCGGAACGGTGACGCCCTCGAGCCCGCTAGGCTCAATCGA
>JBAVOF010000337.1:0-2664 GCA_049691835.1 Polyangiales bacterium | reverse complement strand
GATGTGGGGTGACGATCAACCGACTTTTTTAAACGTGAGAAGTGGTACCCCCTTTGGCCGAACGATGAGAACGCCTTTTGCGATTGTGATTCTTCCAAGGACGACCTCCTGAATCCACCTTTGAGCTCCGATGGAGCGCCGATCTCTATTCAGGTCATCGCCGCGAAAGGGAGTGTGACGATCGTCCAGCAACCCAGGGCAGCGAATGATTTCATCGCAAGCGTAGAGCTCAGCGACCCCTTGCCCGAGCGAGACTGGTTCGAGGCGTCCATCTCTCAGAACTAGCGATGACGGGTACGGTTCGTGCGCTGCAAGCGGGCTCGGTTGGCTGCAGGCCTGTGGTAGCCTACCCATCCACGAAGACGACGAGAATGGATGCCCCTCCGCGCGCAATCGATCTCAACGGGCCACCGATGGATCGTGAGATCACGCAACCCATGAGCACTGCTGAGATGCTTGCCAGAGCCCTACCGCGAGCGCTACTCACGCGCCAGGGGCGATTGGCCCGGGAGTCAGCACCCGGGCCAATGCGAGTACGCCAGCCTGGACTCCGCCTCGACGCGGCACGCATCGAGGCCTACCGCCGCGTATGCGGATACGAGGCGCAAGGGTGGAGCGTGCCGCTCGCGTATCCCGAGCTTCACTTCACGCCGCTCATGGCGGAGGCCATCTTGTCCCGGCAATTTCCGTTGAGCCCGCTCGGGCTCATTCACGTTGGTCAATCCGTTGAACAGCATGAGGCGCTGGCGCCTGGCGAGCGGGTTGACGCCAGTACCGAGCTCGCCGCACTGCGCGAGACGGGTCGCGGCTACGAAGTCGACTTCTCCATGACCCTCGAACGACACGGCAAGACCGTGTGGACTGGGGTCGCCACGATGTTGTCTCGCTCCCCGCAGAACACTTCGACTCGCCGGAGACAGCCCCGCCTTGGACCCGTCCCGGGCACGGAGAAGCAAACGCCGAAGGTGGTCCAGCTTACGGTACCGGCTCGCACTGGCCGGGCCTACGCCCGTGTTTCGGGTGACTGGAATCCTCATCACCTCTGGTGGTTCACGGCTCTGCCCCTCGGCTATCGCCGTCCCATTGCGCATGGCATGTGGACCTTTGCGCGAGCGCTGGCGATCGTGCTGCGTGAGGTTGACCAAGAAGTGCCGCTCCAGGCTTCGGCATCGTTCAAACGCCCACTCCTCATGCCCGGGCGAATCGAGATCGACGCGCCCAACTTGTCGCCCGATACCCGCTCCGTGAAGTTGGCGGTTCGCGACGCGGCGTCACGAGCGCCGCACCTCCTCGGTCAACTCGGTCTCGACAGGTTGGGACCGTCGAATCGAGAGCCGGCCAAAATCGGAACATCACCGTAAGTCCCAACGCCGTTCGCCCTCGATTGCTGCCGCCCGCGCATCAGTTGGAAGCTGCGAGCCGCCCGCTACCCGGGGAAGCACGTTTCGTAATACGCAGTCGACTCCGCTGGGCAAGCCACGTCTTCGTCGTCTCCATCCGCATCGCACGAGAGATCTGCCTGCCCGATGCAGACGATGAAGTCGATGAACTGCTGTGCGCACCCCGGGCCGCGGTCATGTTGGAAGATCTCCGCTCGTGAGACGAGGTCGGCTTGGCATTCCGCAATGGCAAAGTCGCGTTCGGCATCAAACCGGACGACTTCACAATCGGCTAACCACTCGCACGCGGTCTGGGTGGGCGCCAAGGCCTCGGGAACCAAGATCTCAGGGACCTCCGTCACCAGCTCGCACGCGTCGTCTGGCGCGTAGCAACTCTCCTCGTGGCACGATCCTGCCTCGGCTAGGCAGTTGAGCTCCGTCGTGAGCGCGCTGAGGCATGTGTCCGGTTTTTGGGTCAAACGCGCCCACACCAAGCTGTCGTATCGAAGGTAGAACTCGCATTCCGATTGTGAGTAGTCGCTGCACTCCGCCTCGCCGCAAAGGCGTTGGACCGCGTCGGACAACGCTGCGATGTCGAACTCGTCGCCAAGCCCAGCCAGCGACGAACCCGACGAGTCGTTGCACGAAGCAAAGACGAGCACCGTCACGGAAGCATAGGCCAGGCGTCGGAGATGTGACGAAGAACAAACCAGCATGAGTCGCACCGTAGGCGCCGCGGAGCGCCAACGCTAGTGCTCGTAGTAGCAACGCCCACGTCCGCCTTAGCGGCATCGCCGGAGTCGGCACATGAACGTGAAGGTCGTGCTGCTGGCCTGGCCGGCCGCGACGCTGATGGTTTGCGGGTTGTCGGCAAGCACAGAGCAGTTCTCGGACTTGTCGAGGAGTACCGTGGAGTGAGAGAGCTAGAGCGCCGACGGCAGAGCTTGACTGCACCATTTAGCAGTGATGTTACGGATCAAGCTGGACGTTCGTCATTAGGATAGTTTGTACCGTAGGGACTCGTAAGGAGTTTTTCCGCGATGAGCTCCATGGGGTCGGTCGAAATTGTAGACGCGCTCCCATTCGGCGAGCTTCTTCGCGAGATCCATGTCGTCGCGATAGGTGAGCAGCTGGTAAAGTTCGTCCTTGTCGGTCCGGTGGGACCGCTCGACTTTACCATTGAGCTGAGGCGTGCGCGGTTTCATGTAGACGTGTTCCATGCCCAGGTCCGCGACGTGCCAGTGAAATAGCGCCTGGAATTCGTGACCGCGATCGGTCCGGATAG
>JBAVOF010000336.1:0-7718 GCA_049691835.1 Polyangiales bacterium | reverse complement strand
GTTTTACTTACACCCCATGTGGAGGTGCTCTGTGTGCACGTTTGTTTTTTCTCGGTCCGCCGTGGTTGTCGTTGCGTTGCTGACGTCGGCGACGGCGGCGGCTCAGCTTCCTTCGTACACGCTCTTCGAGTCGGATCCGGTCACGCCGATCGCCCTCTCGCCCGATGGAACCCGGCTGTATGCCGTGAACACCCCCGACGGCTACCTCGAGATCTTCGAGCCCACCGCAACAGGGACTGCGCAGGCAATCGCCTCGGTGCCCGTCGGCCTCGAGCCCGTGGCGGTCGCCGTGCGCAACAACAACGAGGTCTGGGTCGTCAATCATCTTTCGGACAGCGTGAGCGTCGTCAACGTCGCGCTCAATCCGCCCCGGGTGGTCCGCACGCTGCTCGTCGGTGACGAGCCGCGCGGCATCGTGTTTGCGGGGCCTGGTCGAAACCGTGCGTTCATCGCCACCGCCCACCGCGGACAGAACACCCCCTGGCGCGACGGAGACTACGACGTGCCCGGCACCGGCCGCGCCGACGTCTGGGTCTTCGATGCCAACAACCTCGGAACCTCACTGACGGGCACGCCGCTCACGGTCGTGCACCTCTTCGGCGATAAGCCGCGAGCCCTGACCGCCTCGCCCGATGGCTCGAAGGTGTACGCTGCGGTCTATCGCTCGGGGAACCGGACCGTTCCGATCAGCGAAGGAGTGGTTTGCGACGGCTCGGGCGCGTGCAACATCCAGGGCACGACGTATCCCGGCGGACGCCCGGCCCCGGAGACGAATTTCCAGGGAGTCACGAGTCGGGAGACCGGCATCATCGTCGGCTTCAATCCGGCCAACGGCAGGTGGGAAGACGAGCTCGGCAGGAACTGGAGCGCGGCCGTGCGCTTCTCGCTGCCCGACCTAGACGTCTTCGAGATCAACGCGAACGCTGCGACGCCAGTGGAGACCCGCTCGTTTGCGGGTGTGGGGACCATCCTGTTCAACATGATCGTCAACCCGGCCAACGGGAAGCTCTACGTGACCAACACGGAGGCCAACAACCGCGTTCGGTTCGAGGGCTTCGGTGCGTACACCTCAGCGCTCGGACCCAAGCCATCGGGCGATCCTGCCTCGGTCCGGGGCAACATTCACCGCTCGCAGATCACCGTCATCGATGCGGCGGGTACCGTGACCAAGCGTCCCCTCAACAAGCACATCCCGTACGGCGTTGGCACTGTGCCGGCCGGCGTGAAAGAAAAGAGCGTCGCGACGCCGCTTCAAATGGCGGTGAGCAGCGACGGGGCGACGCTCTACGTCGCGGGCTTCGGCTCGAACACCGTCGCGATTTACGACACGGCGCAGCTCGAGAACAACACCTTCGTGCCGAGCACCGCCAACCTCATCCCCATCGAAGGGCCGAGCGGCCTCGTGCTCGATGAGGCGCGCGGCTACCTCTGGGTGACCAGCCGGCGCACCAACAGCGTCTTCAGCGTGAACCTTGCGACAAAGGCCGTGAAGAACACCGGAGGCCGGTACAACCCCGAGCCGGCCGCCATCAAGAAGGGAAGAAAGTTCCTGTACGACGCGCAGCTGACCTCCAGCAATGGCGAGGCCTCGTGCAGCAGCTGCCACGTCTTCGGTGACAATGATGACCTGTCTTGGGACCTCGGTGATCCGGACGGCGTTCCGTTTGCCAATACCAACCCCAAGCCTTCAGCCGCGGGCTTTCCGCTGCTCAACTTCTTGCCGGGGCTGCAGCCCTTCGATCCGCTCAAAGGGCCGATGACCACGCAGAGCCTCCGCGGCATGAAGAACGCCGGGCCGATGCATTGGCGCGGCGATCGCACGGGAGCGTCGAGCGGCGGCAATGCGCTCGACTCGAACGCGGCGTTCCTAGCCTTCAACGTCGCATTCCCTGGCCTACTCGGACGCGACGATGGCGAGCTCGACCCCACCGAGATCCAGGATTTCGCGAACTTCGCGTTGGCACTGACCTATCCGCCCAACCCCATCCGAGCGTTGAACAATGCATTGAGCACCGAGGCTGCGGCCGGCCTCAGCCTCTACAACGGGGCCATCACCGATCAGGTCGCCAACTGCAATGCCTGTCATACGCTCGACCGCAACCAAGGGTTCTTCGGAACCTCCGGACGCTCGACCTTCGAAAACGAAGCGATGGAGTTCAAGGTCCCGCACCTGCGTAACGTCTACCAGAAGGTAGGCATGTTTGGTCAGGCCAAGTCTGACTTCTTTCCCAACGTGAGCGGCGCGTTCATGGGCGATCAGGTTCGCGGGACCGGATTGCTTCACGACGGCGCAGTCGCCACCGCGTTCGACTTCCTGGGCGCAGGCGTCTTCACGACCAATGCCACCCAACAGCGTCAGCTCGAGGCGCTGGTCATCGAGTTCGATACCGACCTTGCCCCGATCGTCGGGCAGCAGGCGACGGTGAGCGCGACCACCAGTGGGAGCAGCACGCTCAACCGGGTGGATCTCCTGATCCAGCGCGCCGATACGACCTATTACACGAGCCCCACGCTGGGCGCGGTCAAGGAGTGCGATTTGATCGTCAAGGGCGTCGTCGGCGGCGAAAGCCACGGCTGGCTGTACCTCGGCAACAACGCCTTCAAGATGGACGATCCCGCCGAGCCGAATTGGACGAAGAGCCAGCTTCTCACGGAGGCCGTGAAGCCCAACCAAGTGCTGACCTTCACCTGCGTTCCGCCCGGCTCCGGCACTCGCATGGGAATCGATCGCGACCGCGATACGCAGCTCGATGCCCTCGACACGGCCACCTGCTCGGCAAGCCGCGCGCTTGGGGCTTCGCAGCACGGAAATCTGGTCGCGCTGGCGTTCATGATGATCCTCGGGCTGGCGGTCCGCCGCCGTCGCCAGCGCGCGTAAGCATCCGGTGCCCTCCGGACCGGGGTTGGTAGCTCGAGGGGACGACCGTTTCTGGCGAGTCGGTGGATCAATTCGGACTGTCACCTGGTGTCGCACCGTGTGTGAGGCTTCTCACAGAAGGCGCACAAACCGAGAGCCTATCGTGGAAACGTCACAAGACTACATTGATCTGGAACAGGGAATCGCGGTAGGTTCGCTCCTCCCACTTGTGACGAACCCTGGCCTTGCCCGGCCGACTGTGTTGATGCTTGTACAACCCTTCATTCGAATGGTCGCGCTGTCATGTATCGCGTTGAGCGTGGCATGCGATGGCAGCATCCCAGTCGCGGACAAGTTTGCCGACCCGGACAACCTGGAAGACACCGAGGTCAAGCTCGTGATTTCCGATCCGAATTCGAGCCCGGATGAGCTTGCTTTTTCGATCGATTTCGTGAGTTACCGGATCACCTGTCCAGCCAGTGGCGGCGTTCCGTACGACGACTCGATCGACATCTCGGGCTCGTTCGAGATCATCGAAGACTCCGATCCGCCCGTTTGGGCGCTGTTTACCAGCTTGCCTCCTACGAGATGCACCATCTCGATGTGGGTGTTTTACGAGGACGAGATCGTGTGCTCGGGCAGTCAGGCGCTTCCGATCGCAGCGAAGGGCAGTTCGTCCGCGCCGAACGAAGTCACCATCGTCCTCGAGTGCATGTTGAGCGTGAATCCGCCGAGCGGAGACCTCGACATCATCGGTGCGTTTGATGTCGTGCACGGGAACTTCTGCCCGCAGCTCGTCTGGCTCGGCGCGATTCCAACCGTGTTCGACCCAGGGGACCCCGGCGTGGCTCGCATCGAGACGTACTCGTTCGACGTCGATGACACCTGTGGTCAGAACTGCGATCCGAAGATCTGCGACTTCAGCGCAAACCCGCCGACCTGCACCCCGGGTCCCGACACCGGTCTCGTGAGCACGCTCACCGCCACGGCAGGCCATGGCGCGTTTGGGGACGTCCACGGGTCCGACACCACCTACACCTGCGATCCGCTCTTTCCGGGTCCCACCGAGATTTGCGTCTCGGCGAGCGATGGAGATCTGGAGTGTGACCAGACCCGCTGTGTCACCATCGTCTGCCCCGGCCCGTGATCTTTCTTACAAGTCGTGTGGGTGATGGTCCCACCTGACGCACAAGCCTTTTTGAATCACATCGCTCGATGCACGGATCTGTATGCCGTCGCCCATGCGTTGAGTAGAAAGATCGCACCGCCTTGAAGTACCCGAATTCACCGTGTGATGAAGCGACTTTGCGCTTGGCAAATCGCACTGTTTGCTGCGATAAGTAATGCCCGTTTGCATGAGTGCCCCCTCGCTCTCTGCCCCTGCCTATCGGTTTAATTCATGACTCCACGCTTGATCGCTTTTGTTGCACTACTCCTCGTCTCGGTCGCCGCCTGCGATCAATCGAACGACCTCGGTGGCGAGCCGCCCACGGCGGTGGTTACGGTCACCGTAGCGCTCACGTCGTCCGAAGTCGGCGCCAAGACCCTGGAGTACTGGGTGAATCACCCGACGGCTCTGCCGGAGTCGCTCCACGGCACCGTCGGCCTCTCCTCCGGCGCGACGACGAGCTTCCAGCTCACACAGCTTCCTGTGGCCACGCAGTACACGATGGTCCTCGTCGCGAACAACTCCAAGGGCGAGCCGATTTGCGAGGGAGGGGCGGAGTTCGACATCGAGGATGGGCAGGTTACGGTCGTGAGCTCGACGCTCATTTGCCCCACGAGCGAGGAGCCGGGCAACGGCGAAGCGCATGTCGACCCCACGTTCGAGCTCAACTTCTGTCCACGCATCGAGGAGATATCCGCGACGCCCGACACCACCGTGATCTCGGACCCCGTCACGCTCTTCGCCGCGGCGAGCGACCCGGACAACACGGCCCCCGTCACCTACCTCTGGACGGCCAGCAATGGCACGATCACCAATGGGACCGCGGCCACGACGACCTACCAGTGCGCCACGGTCGGCGACCACACGATCACCCTCAACGTGAGCGACAGCGATGTGCGTTGCGATCGGCAGCGCCAACTGCTGATCAGCTGCAGGCCCAACGCGCTATGCGGTAACGGTGTTCGAGAAGTCACCGAGTTTTGTGACGACGGCGCCAACAATGGTGGCGACCTCGAGTGCCTGAACTGCACCGAGTATCAAATCTGCCTCGACGGCATCGTGGCTGGCACCGAGAACTGCGACGACAGTGGTTGGAGCGCGGCCTGCGATGCCGATTGCACCACGGCCACGTGCGGAGACGGAACGCACAACCCGGCGGCTGGAGAGGTTTGCGACGATGGTGGCGAGAGCGCGATCTGCGACGCGAATTGCACTGCGGCGATCTGCGGTGATGGGACGCTCAACGTCACCGCGGGCGAGATCTGCGACACCGGCGGACAAACCTTGACCTGCAATGCCGATTGCACGTTTGCCGGTTGCGGCGACTCCACCGTCAACGTGGTCGCCGGGGAGCAATGCGATGCGGGTGGCGAGAGCGCGACCTGCGATGCCAACTGCACCGCTGCGCGTTGCGGGGATTCGACCCTCAACGTGACCGCTGGGGAGCAATGCGATACCGGCGGCGAGAGCACGACCTGCGATGTCGATTGCACCCTGGTGGTCTGTGGCGATGCCACGTTGAACACCACTGCGGGCGAGATCTGCGACGATGGTGTCAACGACGGGACGGGCCCTGGGCTCTGCGAGCCGGGCTGCGGAGCACCTGGGTCTTGTGGCAACTTCTCGATCGAGACGTTCGAGGACTGCGACGAAGGCGGGACCGCCACGGCGACCTGTGATGCGAACTGCTCGTTTGCCGTCTGCGGGGACGCTACGTTCAACCCCGCGGCCAGCGAGCAGTGCGACGCGGGCGGGGAGAGCGCTGCCTGCGACGTGGACTGCACCCAGGTGATCTGTGGCGATGGACTGCGGAACGCGATCGCGGGAGAGGCCTGTGACGCGGGCGGCGAGAGCGCGACCTGTGACGTCGATTGCAGCCTCCCGGTCTGCGGCGATGGGCTGCGGAACGCGAGCGCGGGCGAGCAGTGTGACAGCAGCGGCGAGAGCGCCAACTGTGACAGCGACTGCACCTCGCCGGTCTGCGGCGATGGAAGGCTGAACGTCACCGCGGGAGAAACCTGCGACGCCGGCGGCGAGAGCGCGGGCTGTGACGCGGATTGCACCTCGGTGATCTGCGGTGACGGGGTCTTGAACGTCGCGGCGGGCGAGGACTGCGACGACGGCGTGAACGACGGCACGGGCCCAGCGATGTGCGAGCCCGGCTGCGGGGCACCGGCTCAGTGCGGCAACGGCCTGAACGAAAGCACCGAGGAATGTGACGACGCCGGCGAGAGCGCGACCTGCGACATCAACTGCACTGCCGCGTTCTGTGGCGACGCGACGCTAAACCTCACGGCGGGCGAGGTCTGCGACGGGGGCGGTCAAACCGCCGCGTGCGACACCAATTGCACCCCGGCCGTCTGCGGTGACGGCACGCTCAACGTTGCGGCGGGAGAGACCTGTGACACCGGCGGCCAGAGCGCGACCTGCGACGTCGACTGCACCGCGGTGCTTTGCGGCGACGGCTTGCACAATGCCGCCGCGGGTGAGGCCTGCGACGGGGCCGGGCAGACGGCATCTTGCGACGCCGATTGCACCTTGCCGGTCTGCGGTGACGGGCGTTTGAACGTTTCGGCGGGCGAGGTCTGCGACGATGGTGTCAACAACGGGACAGGCCCTGGTCTGTGCGAGCCCGGATGCAAGGCGCCCGGTACCTGCGGTAACGGCCTGGTCGAGACCGGCGAGGCTTGTGACACCAGCGGGATGACAGCGACCTGCGATTCGGACTGCACGCTCGTGGTTTGTGGCGACGGCAACCCCAACCCGGCCGCGGGAGAGGCCTGTGATGCCGGCGGTCAAACCGCCGCGTGCGACACCAATTGCACCCCGGCCGTCTGCGGTGACGGCACGCTCAACGTTGCGGCGGGCGAGACCTGTGACACCGGCGGCCAGAGCGCGACCTGCGATGTGGACTGCACGGCCCCGGCCTGTGGCGATGGCGTGACCAACACGGCCGCGGGCGAGACCTGTGACAGCAGCGGCGAGAGCACGAGCTGTGACGCCAACTGCACCGCGGCCGTCTGTGGCGACTCTACCGTGAACGTCTCGCGCGGCGAGGCGTGCGATGACGGGGCCCAGACCGCGACCTGCGACGCCGACTGCACCGTGCCTCTTTGCGGCGACAACGTCAGGAATGCGGCCGCGGGCGAGGCCTGTGACACGGGCGGGGCGAGTGCGACCTGCGACGCCGATTGCACAGTGCCGGTGTGCGGCGACGGCGTGCGGAACGTGATCGCCGGCGAGGAGTGCGACACCTCCGGGCAGAGCGCTACCTGCGACGCCGACTGCACACTGCCCGTCTGCGGCGATGCGATCGTCAACACCCTCGCGGGCGAGACCTGCGACACCGCTGGGCAGAGCGCTACCTGTGACGTGGACTGCACCGCGCCGAGCTGTGGCGACGGTGTCCCGAATAGCGCCGCGGGCGAGGCCTGCGACACGGGCGGCCAGAGCGCAACCTGTGACGCCGACTGCACCTTGGCCCTCTGCGGCGATTCCACGGTGAACGCGGCGCGCGGGGAAACCTGCGATACGGGCGGCCAGAGCGCGAGCTGCGACTCCGATTGTACGGCGCCGGTCTGTGGCGACAACCTCAGGAACTCGGCTGCGGGCGAGGCCTGTGACACGGGCGGGGCGAGCGCGACCTGCGACGCCGATTGCACGGCGCCTGTTTGCGGCGACTCGACCTTGAAC
>JBAVOF010000335.1:0-3535 GCA_049691835.1 Polyangiales bacterium | reverse complement strand
GAACACAGGCCAGCACTACGGATACCTTCCGGATTGCAGGGATCACACACGCCAAACGGATTCAGCGAGTACGGGAAACGGTCGTTTTCTTGCCTTCATGGGCAAGCTTCTCGCCGACCCCTAAATGCTTGCTGAACACGGGCAGTTTACCCAGTCAAGAAATTAACGTATGATTTTGTAAGTGTATCACGGGTTTTCTGACGTTCCATTATGCTCATTGGCTACGCGCGGGTCTCGACGGATGACCAGCATCTTGACCTCCAGAACGACGCCTTGATGGCGGCTGGGTGCGAACGCATCTATCGGGACAAAGCCAGCGGCGCCAAGGCCGAACGGCCCGGACTGAAGCGCGCGTTTGAGGATATTCGCGCCGGCGACACACTGGTGGTGTGGCGCCTGGATCGGCTGGGTCGGTCACTGAAAGACCTGATCAGGTGCGCCGAGGACCTCGAGCAGCGCGGCGCCGGCCTGAAGAGCCTCCACGAGGCGATCGATACCAACTCCAGCGGTGGTCGACTCGTTTTCCACCTATTCGGCGCCCTCGCCGAATTCGAGAGAAACCTGGTCCGTGAACGGACGCAGGCCGGCCTCGAGGCGGCCCGCGCTCGCGGCCGACTGGGCGGGCGCCGGAAAACGCTTGATCTGGAGCAGCGACGCCACGTGGTGGAGCTGTACCGCTCACGCCAGCACACCGTCAAAGAGATTTGCCGCCTCATGGGCATTTCCAAGCCGACACTCTACGCCTATGTGGAGGAACTCTCCGATGGGCCGTAGCGCCGCGCGGATCCCCTCGGAGGCGCTGATTTCGCTGCGCGCCAGGCTCGCCACCTTGGCCGCCCGCAGCGCTGCCCGCGCCGAGGAAATGGCCCGGGTCGCTGAGCTCTAGGGTGTCAGTGTTTCCTCGGTGTATCGGCAACTGCGGGATCTTCAGCGCCCGAAAGGGTTGCGGCGGGCCGATCGCGGTTTGCCGCGGGCGCTGCCCGCTGGGGAGCTGGAGCGTTACTGCGAGATCGTCGCCGCGCTGAAGGTGCGCACCGAGAATGGCAAGGGGCGCAAGCTGTCGACGGTACGCGCCATCGAGCTCCTCGAGGCGCACGGCGTCGATACCCCGGAAGGTCGCGTTCAGGCGCCCAAAGGGCTCCTCGCCCCAACCACCGTGAACCGCTGGCTGCGGACCTGGGGATACGACCACGCCCGCATGACCCGGCCGCCACCCGCGGTGCGCTTCGAAGCCTGTCACTCGAACGAGCTCTGGCACTTCGACATGAGCCCCTCCGACCTGAAAAAAGTGCCGCAGCCGGAATGGGTCGAGACGGGCAAGGGGTCGCCGACGCTCATGCTCTTTAGCGTTGTGGATGACCGCAGCGGCGCCGCGTACCAAGAATATCGCTGCGTCTACGGCGAGGATGCGGAATCAGCGCTCAAATTTCTCTTCAATGCCATGTCGGAGAAGCAGGAAACACCCCTGCAAGGGATTCCAGAACACCTTTATCTGGACAATGGTCCGGTCGCCCGCAGCGGTGTGTTCCAAACCGTGATGAACCAGCTCGGCGTGGCGATCATGACCCACATGCCGGCCGGGAAAGATGGGCGGCGACCAACCGCTCGCTCGAAAGGCAAGGTCGAACGGCCCTTTAGAACCGTCAAGGAAGCCCACGAAACCCTGTACCATTTTCACCGCCCGGAGACGGAAGTCGAGGCTAACGCCTGGCTCAGCAACTTCGTCAACCGCTATAACGAGAAACCCCATCGGCGAGAGCCGCACAGCCGTATCGAGGACTGGCTCGATCGGTTGCCCGAACATGGTATCCGGGAAATGTGCGCTTGGGAACGGTTCTGTGCCTTTGCCCGCGAGTCCGAGCGGCGCAAGGTTGGCGGTGATGCGCGAATCACGGTCCAGGGGGCGTACTACGAAGTGGACGCTGATCTCGTTGGCGAAGAAGTCGTTCTGTGGTGGGGTCTGTTTGACCATGAGCTCTTTGTCGAGTTCGGCGAGAAGCGCTATGGACCCTACCGTCCGGCCGGCGGCCCGATCCCGCTGCATCGGTACCGTTCGCGAAAGCAATCCGCACGGGAGCAACGCGCCGATCGGGTGGCGACGTTGGCGGCGTAGATTTCCGTGCCGCGCACCGCACTCAGTGGCGTCGAGGGTGAGCGTTCGCGAGCTGAGGTCATTCCCTTGGTCCGCACGGCGTTCACCGATCCCGACCCCTGGCGGCAGATGACCTACGCGAGTGCGTTGGATGCCGCCGCGGCATCGCCGCACTGCTGGCGCGTCCGCTCGCCAAGTTGACCGACGACGATCTGCAGTTTGTCGATGCGCTGGTCTCACGGACCCTGGACAAAGCAGAAATCGCGTCCGCGATCCGAGCGCGATTTGAAAAGAAGCGATAATGGGAGAAGTCTAACCGTGCTAACCGCCGATATCATGAATCATTTCGGGATTGAAAAAGATTGGGAGGCGGTGGGTTTCTACGAGACCGCCTACCACAAGCAACTGACCGCCAACGTACGTAACGCCATCTTCGCCGGCCGCCTGGTCGCGATCACGGGACCGACGGGAATCGGCAAGACCCTGGCGCTCAATCGTCTCCAGTCTGCCATTGCCGCGGAGGGCAAGGTCATCGTCGCCCGCAGCCTGTCGATCGACAAACCGCGGCTGGTGTTGTCTTCCCTGATGACCGCGCTCTTTCTGGATGTCTCGGACGATCTGGAAACGAAAGTGCCTACTCAGCCCGAGAAGCGGGAGCGGCTCCTGCAAGAGCTATTCAGGAAGCGCAAGAAGCCGGTCGTGCTCTTCTGCGACGAGGCTCACGATCTGCACGGCAACACGCTGACCGGACTGAAACGGCTCATGGAAATCGTGCAAGCGGGTGGGGGCATTCTCTCGATTGTCCTGGTCGGCCACCCAAAACTGAGGAACGACCTGAATCGCCCGACGATGGAAGAAATTGGCCACCGCACGACGAAGTTCACCTTTGAAGGCCTCGGCGACGAAGGGCGTCCCTATCTTGATTGGTTGATCACCGCTGCCTTGGCGAAGGGTGTTAAGTCAAAGGACGTCATCGCATCGGAGGCTCTGGATTTCATGGCAGAGCGTCTGTCGACGCCCCTGCAGTTTGCCGAGCATCTGACCCGAGCGTTCACCGAGGCTTTCCACCTCGGCACCAAGCCGGTCACGCGCGAAATCGTGCAAGAGACCCTGTCTCTCGGATTCGACGATCTGGACGCCCGACTCGCGCGCCTTGGGTACTCGGCGAAAACACTCGCCGAGCAGTTCGACGCACGCCTGGCGGAAATCAATAAGTTCATGAAAGGTAAGCTAGATTCAGAACGAACGCAGGAACTGGCAGACGCCATGAGGAAGGCTGGCTTGCCAATCTGATCTATTCGCAAACAATGTGGTTTGAACCCGATGATTGCGGTCTGGAGTCAAATATTATGGTTTCAGTGGCAACTAATGTGGTTTCGGGGCCGCCGATAGAATCAACTAATCTGGTCGAGAAATCGCGATGATTGCGGTTCGAGTCGCGGA
>JBAVOF010000334.1:0-2628 GCA_049691835.1 Polyangiales bacterium | reverse complement strand
GCCCGAAAGGAGAAGCAGCCATCGAAGGTTTCCGAGTCGTACTCGAGTGGCTCGTGATGGTTGCCCACCTTGAAGTGAAGCCGGTCACTCATTCCGCATTCCGCCGCCCAGTCGATCGCGTTCTCGATCTGATTGGGATCGATGTTGTATCCGGACACTTGGCCGCCCGTCAGCGTGGCGAAGTGATGTGAGACCCTCCCCCTCCCGCACCCCATGTCCAAGAGATGCGATCTTGCCGGGTCTTTTAGATCGAGCTCCTGTAGTACAGCCCGCTCGACCAAGAGCTGATTCCCGTACAATCCCAGAGATTCGTCCAGCTGCGGTGGGATGTAGAGCTTCTCCAGATCAAACACCGAGAGCATGTTGTTCAAGACCTTGTAGTAATTCGCGACGGCTCTCGTTTCGTCCGCGGTCTCGGTTGGCTCGCCATCCTGCATTCGCTGAAGGAATTTGAAGGCATCGATGCACGCTTGCTTGTCCTCGTCCGACAGCTCCGCCAATCGCTTGAGTCCTGTGAGAGCGGTCTTAATTCGGTACCAATTCATTTGGTAGATCTCTCAGTGACCACGTCGGCAGCCCTCCAGCGGGCAAGTCCATCCGGCGACATAGCTCGCGCGTCGAGATCACGCCAGAACGTCGTCACGGGCGATCTCTTCGACCTCCGCGCGGCCTATCTTTTTCTAGGGAGCTTCCGAGGCGGCGTCTGTAGTACAGTGTCGAGCACCATGGCCAACGGCGCACACGCTCTGATTCAGACTCTCGTCAATGCAGGCGTTCACACTTGTTTTACCAATCCCGGCACTTCGGAGATGCACTTCGTGGCGGCGCTAGATGGCGCGGATATGCGAGCTGTACTCTGTTTGTTCGAAGGTGTTGCATCCGGCGCTGCCGACGGATACGCGCGAATGGCGGACAAGCCAGCCGCCACTCTCCTGCATCTCGGATGTGGGCTCGGCAACGCCCTCGCGAACCTGCACAACGCGCGCAAAGCGCGTGTGCCGATGATCAACATCATCGGAGATCACGCTACCTATCACACCCAGTACGACGCGCAGTTGCAGTCGGACATCGAGACTGTCGCGAAGAATGTTTCTAGTTGGATCAAGACCACACCGGAATCGAGTCGACTCGCCGCCGATGCCGCCGAAGCTGTGGCAGTGGCCAAAGGCCCACCTGCGCAGATCGCTACGCTCATCTTGCCCGCTGATGTGTCCTGGGACGATGGCGCCGAGCCAGCGCAAGCGCATGCTCCTCAGCAAGCGCCGCCAGCCTCGGACTCGACCGTGCAGGCCCTGGCTGAGGTGATCAAGAAGTCGGGCAAGAAGGTTGCGTTGCTGTTGGGTAATCGGGTGTTGCGTGAGGCAGGCTTGCGCGCGGCATCGCAGATTGCCGAGAAAACGGGCGCCAAGCTTTTCTGTGAGGTCTTTCCGACAAGGCTGGAGCGAGGCGCGGGGCTGCCAGCCGTGGAGCGCATTGCCTATCTCGCGGAACTGGCCTCCGTGCAACTCGACGGCTACGACCATTTGGTTCTGGTCGATGCCAAGGCGCCCGTGTCGTTCTTCGCGTATCCAGGTAAGAAGAGCTATTTGGTGCCGGACGACTGCACGGCGCACACCTTGGTGCAGCCCCATGAAGATGCGCTTGCCTCGCTCCGGGCCCTCGTCGAGGCTGTCGGCGCGACTGACACCGCCCCCAGGCTGCAGAGCGCCGGGCGTCCGGATCTGCCGAAAGGCAAGCTCAACGCCGCGAAGGCGTGTCAGGCCATTGGTGCCTTGTTGCCGGCAAACGCGATCATCTCAGATGAAGCGCAGACGTCAGGTATCAAGCTGCCGACCTTCACCGCCGGGGCGCCTCGGCATGATGTGCTCACCTTGACCGGTGGCGCGATCGGGCAAGGCCTGCCGGTCGCCTTGGGTGCGGCGATCGCCTCGCCGGATCGTCCCGTGCTCGCGCTCGTCGGCGACGGCTCCGCCATGTACACGATTCAGACCTTGTGGACGATTGCGCGTGAGGGTCTCGATGTGACGACCGTCATTTTCAACAACCGCTCATACGGAATTCTCAATATCGAGCTCGAGCGCGTCGGGGCGGAGACGATCGGCCCCGAAGCAAAGGCGCAGTTGGACCTGTCGGAACCCGCGATCGACTTCGTGTCGATGGCCCAGGGCATGGGCGTACCGGCACGACGCGTTGCACGGGCCGAGGACTTCAGCGCAGCCCTGAAGAACGCATTCGAGTCGCATGGCCCGTTCTTGATCGAGGCGATTGTACCGAGCGAGTACGAAGGTCTGAAACTCAAAGCGCTGCCGCACATGCTAAACGCGCTCAGCAGCATCCCATCACCCGTCGCGAAGGCGATCAAAAATAAGATTGCACCCTGAGCCGCGGCGAAGATCCGGGACCAGAGCCGGACTGCGACACGGACGATCTACCCGCTACGGAAGAGCTGGCGAAGCCGAGTGCACTCAGGACTTCAACCTTGGCGACCGCACAGCGGTTTGTTAAGTGCTGCTCGCACCAAGACCGGGCTTCACCGCAACGCTCTCGATGACGCTCACAGATTTCTCTTCCAGATTGCGACGCAGGTTGTAGGCCTTGGTCTGGATGTCGCTGCCGACGAGCAAATAC
>JBAVOF010000333.1:0-2233 GCA_049691835.1 Polyangiales bacterium | reverse complement strand
CTTCGAATACCTGCTGCAGGTGCCCGCGAATCGCCTGGGGATGGACGCTGGGTATTCGCTCGCGCAACTCAAGACCATCCAAGAGGTAGTCTCCCTGTCTGTCTTCGCCGGTTTTTCTGCCTTGTACTTTGGCCAAGCGCTCGCGTGGAACCAGATCGCCGGCTTCAGCCTGATCGGTCTCGGCGCTGCTTTCGTATTCAAGCCCTGGTAAGTCGTCGCCGTTGGCGCTCGGCTCTGCTAGCCACGCGCCGGTCCACCGACCACCGCAGTTCCTCGTCAGGGGGGTGGCGTATGAGCCACCACTCAACCCCCGTAGGCATCGTGCTCGGGTCTCGCCAGGGCGACGACCATGGACACGCTGGTGTAGAGCCCGATCAGGAGCGTCAACTCGACGAGCTCCTCCTCCGCGAAATGGCGCCGGGCCTCGTCGAACACGAGCTGGTCCACGTCGATGTGCTCGACCAGCCCATCCACCAGAGCGATGAGTGCGCGCTCCTTTTCAGACCAGAGCTCTTCGGAGACCTGCGTGTTCTTCACGTCGTCGATCTGCGCTCGGGTGAGGCCCATCATCTCCGAGATCGTCTTCTCGTGCAGGTTGAATTCGTAGTCGTTACGCGCAGCGACACATGTTCGCAGGATCAGCAGCTCTCGCAGAGCGGGCGGGAACGTCTTCCGATCCAACAGACCGGTCCTTCCGATCACCCGCCGCTCGACCAGGTCGACGAACAGAGACTCGTTGCGGGCGACGGTACGGTAGAGCATCGGCGCTGGAAGGGGGAGGGGGAACACCTTGGCCATGGCGGACTTGAGCGGCTCGCCGAGGTCAGGGCCAACAGGAGCGATGCGGGGTTGAGACATGAGGGAGACTCTAGCCCGAAAATGAATCCTTGTTTGCCGCGTTGGATGAACCCAAACCCCGGTCAGAGAGGTGATGGGTGCTGAAAATGGCGGCGCTAGCCCCGATCGCAGACGAACTGTGGAGCGCGACCAGGCCGCTGCGATTCTGGGGCGTCGAAACCGGGAGTCGGATGACGATCGCGCGCCTCGCCGATGGCGGCTTGTTCGTGCACTCGCCTCTACCTCTCGATGACGGGCTGAAACTCGAAGTCGACGCCATGGGTCCGGTCGGGTTCGTGGTGGCGCCGAGCCTGTTTCACCACATGGCGGTGGGCGCTTGGAAGCAAGCGTACCCGTCGGCGGTCTTCGCATGCTGTCCGGGGCTCGAGCGAAAGAGAGCCGACATCGCGTGGGACCGAGTGCTCGCTGACCGACCCGAGCCTGAATGGGCGAGCGACCTCGATCAAGTGTTCTTCGCCGCCCGCACGATGGAGAACGAGGTCGTGTTTTTCCATCGCGCGACGCGGACCATGATCTGCGCCGACGTGATCTTCAATCTATCGAGGCACCCGAGCCTCTTGACCCGCCTCGCGGCAGCGCTGCTCCTCAATCGCAAACCAGGCGCGACTTGGCTCGAGCACCTCATGATTCGCGATCGGAAGAATGCACGGCAACAGATCGATCGAATGCTCGCCTGGAAACCGGAACGAATCCTGCTCGCCCACGGCCCGTGCATCGAGCGCGATGGCGAAGCTGTACTGCGCGAAGCGTACGCTTGGCTGTAGCTCGATGGTAGTTGGCGTGTTCGCTTCCTAGCGTGCTCGGATTTGCACGCCCATCTCGCCGTCGGTGCAAACGACTAGCTCGCTCCCCTCCGGGTGCATTTCCCAGCTGTCCCAAGGCGCGTCGAAAGAGTGCATCGAAACGAGGCGTCCCTCCCGGCTGTCGGCCGCGTGCCGAGCGTCGTAGTCCTGGTACCAATCGACCCCTGAGAACGCGGGTTCCACGATCGCCGAGGCGCCGAGCTCTACCGACTCGCACGCGGGGCCGGCCGGCTTCGGCTCCGCATCGGTCAGGCGCTGCACCGGCTGGGCGATGGGTTTCGCGATCTCGGGTTTTCGACGCTCGGCGCGTATGCGCTCGAACGCTGCTGTCGCGGGGGGCGCTGGGCAGCCGAGAGCCGCTCGCTCGCCCGACGCCTGCAGTCGCTTCCGCACTTGACCAACGCCCTCGAAACCGGGTCGCTCGGCTGGAGCATGGCGGAGCTGCTCGCGCGCCATGCCACACCGCAAACAGAAGCCGCGCTGCTCCAGGTGGCACGCGGTAAGACGGTTCACGCGATGCGCATCGCGTTGAGCCCCCAAAAATCACCAAGCTCACCAAACGCACCCAGCTC
>JBAVOF010000332.1:0-1661 GCA_049691835.1 Polyangiales bacterium | reverse complement strand
TTCAGCGCCGATTCGGTGATCGCGAGCTTCTTCCTGATGATCAACCCGGCGGACTTCACGGCCTCCCTGTTGAGCGAAACCGGGAGGACGGCCAGCATGTTCGAGGACCGCTACAAGCGGTTCATTCCCGTGGGCGGTGCGCACACCACCTTGCTCCTCGAGACCTCGGAAGACGGGGGCTTCCAAGGCGTCGAGATCGGGAGCCTGCAGACGGCGGTCGGCGGCGTGACGGTGCTCGACTGGATCACCGCCATGGTCGACGGGACCGACGGCTGGGCCGACCTGGTCGACGAGAGCCTGGTCCAGTAGCGGGCAATGAGCGGCCTGGGAGGGGTCCGGCTTTTCCGTTGACCGCCGGCTCGTCTTCACGCAAAATAGAACACGTTCTACTCTGGGAGTTTGCATGAAGACTGAGATTTGTCGGCGTCTGGGGATCGAGTTTCCCATCTTTGCTTTTAGCCACTGTCGCGATGTCGTGGCCGCAGTGAGCCGGGCCGGTGGTCTCGGCGTGCTCGGCGCGGTTGCCTATAGCCCGGAGCAGCTCGAGCTCGAGCTGAAGTGGATCGACGAGCACGTCGACGGCAAGCCGTATGGCGTCGACACGGTCATCCCCGCCAAATACATCGGCAAGGACCAGGGCGACATCAGTAAGGAGCAACTCGATCAGATGATCACACCTGCGCACCGCAAGTGGATCAACGACTTGCTCGCTCGCCATGGGGTGCCCCCGCTCCCCGACGACGTGGAAGAGATCGAAGGGCTGCTCGGCTGGTCGGCATCCGGAGGCCGGGCGCATTTCGAGGTCGCGATGAAGCATCCCATCGCGCTCATTGCGAATGCGCTTGGGCCGCCCCCGCAGGACATCATCAGCCAAGCGCACGACAAGGGTGTGTTGGTTGCGGCGCTCTGCGGGACTGTGAAGCAGGCGATGAAACAAAAGGATGCCGGCGTGGACATCGTGATCGCGTCAGGCTTCGAGGCGGGCGGCCACACCGGTGAAATCGGCACGATGGTGCTCTTGCCGCAGGTGGTCGATGCCGTGGCGCCGACGCCGGTGCTCGCGGCAGGGGGGATCGGTTCGGGCCGTCAGATGGCGGCTGCGATGACCATGGGTGCGGCCGGCGTTTGGACCGGCTCGATCTGGCTCGCCACCGAGGAATCCGATTCCATTCCGTCGCTGGTCGACAAGCTATTGGCGGCGGACTCGACTGAAACGGTGCGCTCGCGCTGCATTAGCGGAAAGCCCGCCCGTCAGCTCAAGACGGCGTATACGCGTGCCTGGGACGAGGACCCGGAGTGCCCGGGCTACCTACCGATGCCCTTGCAGTTCATGGCGACAGCCGAGGCCACACAGCGCATCACGCGCTTCGCGCAGACTGGGGCGGAGGGCTCCGATTCGCTCTTGGGGACCCCGGTGGGTCAGGTCGTCGGCCAGATGAACACGCGCAAGCCGGCCCGACAGGTCATCGAAGAGATGGTCAGCGAGTACATCGACGCCGTCGAGCGGGTCTCGGGCTTGCTGGCCGACTCGGACTGAAGCGTCACGCTCACTTGCATTGGCGGCTCACCTCGCGGACGCGATTGGCGAGCTTGCCGCTGCGATTCGCCTTCAAGTAGCGGGCGGCCATCGCGCAGCCTTCCTCGGTCGGCCCGAGCAGGGT
>JBAVOF010000331.1:0-4049 GCA_049691835.1 Polyangiales bacterium | reverse complement strand
GGTTCAGCCTATCGAGAATCCCCACGAGCGTCTTGGCGCTCCGATTCGCTTGATCGACGCGGGCCGGTTCGATATCTGCCGTGTCGAAGAAAACGTCGCCGGCGCTAAGAAACACCATGGGCACTGGTTCATCGCGGAGCGCCCGGAGTTGCGCAGCGAGTCGGTCAATGCCGCCCAGCGGATCGCTCGTGCAGCCGCACGGCTCGAGGTATCCCTGCAGATCCGTCACCAGCGCGATGCGAAAGCTCGGCGTCTTCTCGCTGCCAGCCCCCTCTTGGAGCTGGCTCCGGCGACAGCCCAAGCTCAGACTCAAGGCCAGAACGGCAAGGAAGACGAGTCGCATCCCTCTGGTTCTAGCAACCAAGCGCTACACCGCAAAAAGCCCAGGGGTTGGCGGCGGCTTGACGTAGGGGCAGGCGCTGACTAGCTTCCGGCGTCTTTCGGGTGGGGACGACCCACCGCTCACGAGGAATTCATGGTCAAGGTCCGACTGGCACGCGCAGGCGCCAAGAAGCGTCCCTACTATCACATCGTCGTCACCGACAAAGAAAAGCCCCGCGACGGGCGTTTCATCGAACAGATCGGGACCTACGATCCGAGCCGCCCCATCGGGGAGGCCAGGGTGGATCATCTGCGGCTGGACTACTGGGTGGGCGTAGGGGCAAAGCTCAGCGATCGCGTGCGCGACGTGGTCAAGGAACACAAGAAAGCCGCCGCGGCCACAGCCCCGGTGTCCTGAGCGAGCATCCAAGTGGCTGGAGACAAGCTTCAGGACCTGATCGCTTACATCGCGAGCTCCCTGGTCGATGACCCCGACGCGGTGGAGGTGAACGTCGTCGAAGAGGAGCGCGCCGTCGTGTTGGAGCTCAGTGTGGCGCCGGACGACCTGGGGAAAGTCATCGGCAAGGACGGTCGAACCGCCCGAGCGATGCGGACCCTGTTGGCCGCCACGTCGGCCCGGCTCCGCAAGCGGGCCATCCTCGACATTCTCGAGTAGCGTGGATTCCGCCGCTCGCTCGGGCAGCGTGGTATGAACCCATCCGTGACCGAGGACGCCGAACAGCTTCGCTGGATCGAGCTCGGAGTCGTCGCGCGACCGCACGGCGTCTCCGGCGAGATCCGAGTGCACGTGTTCAACCCGGACTCGACGATGCTGCGGGAGCTCGGGGAGATCTTCATCATCGGCGATGGTGATGCTGAACCGGCGTTGGTGGAGGTGCTGTCCACGCGGCAGAGTCCGAAAGCCTTGCTCATGCGCTTGGCCGGCGTGACCTCGCTCGACGAAGCCGAAGCGCTTCGCGGTTACACGCTTTGCGTGCCGCGGGAAGCGCTCCCGGAGCTGGAAGATGGCGAGTACTACCATGCGGACTTGCTCGGACTCAAAGCGTTCGACCGGTCGGGATCCATCGGCGAGGTGGTCGAGGTTCTCGACTACCCGAGCGCCGAATGCTTGAAGATCGAATGCGCCGATGGTTTCCTCGAGGTGCCGATGCTGCCCCAGTGGCTAGAGCGCGTCGACCTGGAGCGCGGCACGGTGCATCTCAAAGATCTAGATGACATTCCTCTGCAGAAGCGTCGCTGATGCGATTTGAGATCGTCACCCTGTTTCCCGAGTTCTTCGACGTGCTGCGCACCGGTCTGCTCGGGAAGGCGCAGACCACGGGCGCCATCGAGGTTCAGTCGATCAGTCCGCGCGAGTTCGCGACCGACCGTCATCGCACCGTCGACGATTCTCCCTATGGCGGGGGCAGCGGCATGGTCCTGATGCCAGGACCGTTCGCGGACGCACTCGATCACCTGGACGAGACGCGCCGAGGTCAGCCCACCCATCGGGTCTTGCTGACCCCGCAAGGCGCCCGCTTCTCCCAAGCCCATGCACGGCGGTTCGCCAAGCGCAACTGCCTCACACTGGTCTGCGGCCGTTACGAAGGCTTTGACGAGCGCATTCGCGGGCTCGTCGACGAGGAGGTCTCGCTGGGCGACTTCGTCCTGCTGGGCGGGGAGGTAGCGGCGCTCGCGATCATCGAGGCAAGCGCGCGCCTATTGACGGGCGTGCTCGGCAACGAGGAATCTGCGGCGGACGAGTCACACGCGGCCTCGCTCCTCGAATATCCCCAGTACACGCGTCCGGAGGATTTCAGAGGCCAGAAGGTCCCAGAGGTGCTGCGCTCCGGAAACCACGCCGCGATCGCACGATGGCGCCGCAAAGAATCGCTGAGACGCACCATGGAGCGCCGTCCGGATCTCCTCGACCGGGCGGAGCTCTCGGACGAGGACCGGAAGATTCTGGCGGAGCTCCGCGCCGGCACGTAGGCCAGGCACCAGCACTTCCGCTGTGGTACAGCGCCTCCGTGTCTCCGGTCTACTGCGCCCTGGTCCACCATCCCGTCCTCGATCGGCAGGGCGAAGAAGTCACCACCTCCGTTACAAATCTCGACGTGCACGACATCGCGCGCAGCGCGCGCACCTATGGCCTGCGCGGCTACTTCGTCGTCAGCCCCATCGAGGCGCAGCATCCCGTTGTGCACCGGATCGTGGATCACTGGTGCTCAGGCGCGGGGCTGCAGCGGTTTCCCGAGCGACGCAAGGCGATCGCCCTTGTCGAAGTCTGCGATTCGATCGACGATGCGATCGCCGAGATCACAGCCCGGCACGGGCAGTCGCCTCGTCTGGTCGTTACTTCGGCCAAATCAGGCCCGGACCGCTGCTCGTTCGACGATGAGGCCGCTCGCCTGAGGCAACAGACCCGACCGACGCTCCTGCTGTTTGGCACCGGACACGGCCTCAGCAACCGGGTCTTGCAGCGCGCGGACGCGGTTCTGGAGCCCATTCAGGGCCCGACCGAGTTCAACCACCTCTCGGTCAGAGCGGCAGTCGCCATCACGCTCGATCGGCTCTTGGGGAGGAAATGCTCCTCTAACAACCCGATTTGACCCGGTTTTGACCCCGTGCTACCCACCGGCTCCGTTTGGACGAGGCTTAGTGATGAGTGCAACCGTTCCTGAAATTGAAGCGATCGAACAGTCGCAACTGCGTGACCGTCCCCCGTTCCGCGTGGGCGACACGATCAATGTCCACTTCCGTATTCGGGAGGGTGAGAAGGAGCGCATCCAGGTCTTCAAGGGTGTCGTGATCCGCAAGAGCCGTGGGGGCGCGGGCGCGACTTTCGCCGTTCGCAAGGTCTCCGGTGGCGTCGGTGTGGAACGAATTTTCCCCCTTCACTCGCCGCGCATCGAGCAGATCGAGGTCACCGCACGCGGCCATGTCCGCCGCTCCCGGCTCTACTATCTCCGTGACTTGCGCGGCAAGCGGGCTCGTCTGCGCGAGCGCCAGCGCCAGACCAACGACTGAGGCGCGACCTCAGGGCTGCCGAATCGTCAGCGTCGACTCCTTGAACCCATTGGTCCCGGGCTCGTGCACCCAAAGCCGACGCTCGGCCACCTTGCCGTTCACGACGCTGACGACGATGTAGGCGCAGGGCCACATCAGCTGGCCGCCATTCGCGAAGGTTGCCGCGTCTTCGTCCGAGAAGTATGCGCCGGCATCACAGTGCGAGTGGTAGATCACCTTCACCGGCCTTCCATCCTTCTGTCCCTGCTCGAACGTTCGCGCCGCTCGTAGCTCGTTGATCTTGAAGTACGTGTTGGAGGTGCGCGGAAACGTCACCGGGTCCAGCCTGTGGTACTTGTCGGCCTCGTTGTCCTCCCGCTGCAGCCCATCGAGCAGTGGCGGCTGCTCGACCGGGCCAAAAACGAAGCCGCAGCTCTCGCTTGGGTAGCACTCCAGCGCGTGCCGCTCGATCTCGTCAAGCACCGACCTCTCGATCACGAGGTCGCCGGAGATCCAAGGAAACGATTCACCACTCATAGTGCTTCTCCCATTTCATTGGCGCGAAGTACCGGTCACCCCGATCGCAAGCGATCGCGACGACACAGCTGGCCTCGGGACGCTTGGCGACCTCGAGCGCCCCCGCCACGTTCGCGCCGGTGGAGTGACCGACGTGTAGACCCTCTTGAGCCGCCAAACGGTCGGACATGTCCCAGCCGGAA
>JBAVOF010000330.1:0-1872 GCA_049691835.1 Polyangiales bacterium | reverse complement strand
CATACCAAGAGACGCCAACCACGGCCAACCAGTCGAGAAATCCAAAGTTGCGACGCCAACGGGAGTGGGCGCTCCCGCATGTGTCACCGTGTTGCGAAGCGGATCGTTGCGCTCCGCCTTCTCGTCGCGCTTCCGAGTGTCGACGGTTGCTACGGCGCTGGTCAAGATCACCTGGATCAATCGGACTCGGGGGGATTTCTGGAGTCGAATCTGCTCGACATGGTTTCCATATCCCTCGGCCCTCACCTCCAGTTGATGAATGCCCGCTGGGAGATCACCTTCCCAGGGCAATGGCCCACGCGCCTCACCATCGATGAAGAGCTGTGCATCGGATACGTTGGCCTCCACGCGCACGGGCACGCCGAGCGGATTGAGCTCAGCGTAGACCTCGCAGTTGCGACCCGGTCCGACCGTGCACGTGCGACGCACTTCCGTATAACCCGGTGCGCGCACGATGATCGAGTGCGTGCCGTACTCGGCCGGTTCAATGGCGATGGGCGGTTTTCCAAAGTCCTCGCCGTCGATCGCCACGGTGGCATCGGGGATGCTGGCGCGAACCAAGATGCGAGCCACGTCCGTGCTCGCGGCGGTGAAACGCACCGAGACCACGCGCTCCCTTCCGGCGATGACCGTAACGGCTTGCTCCACGCTCTCGTAACCTGCCGCCCGAGCCATGACGCTGTGCTCACCGGGCGTCAGCCCTCCCTTCGCCGCTGGCGCGACACCGATGTCGACCCCGTCGAGGCTGATAATAGCCCCTGGCACGTTTGCGATTACTCGCAGGCTACCAAGGTCCGGGGCAATTCGGATCGTTGCATCGACCGTCGTCCGCTCGTCGGCTCCGATAGTCACGACTTGCGCGAACGGCCGATAGCCCTCCCCCGGACTTCGGATCTCCACCGTGTGCTCACCAACGCTGAGCCCGTCCACCACGAGCGGCGTCCCACCGCGGCTTTCCCCGTCGATGAAGACGGGCATCCCCGTCACGTCGGCCGTAACCAAGAGGGACCCGGTCTTGATCGCCTGTGGTTGCAGGGCGACGGGGATCGTCATGACTTGACCGTCGGTCAGGTCGACCCAGCGCGAGAACGTGACGAAGCCCCGTTTCCCGACCTGTACGAGATGCCGGCCGGGGGCCAGAGCCTTGCGAACGGGTAAGTTGCCGGAAGGCTCGCCGTTGATTCGCACCGCGGCGCCCGAAGTCGCATCGTCGCTCGCGGTGATGACGATCACGCTCCCGGTGGTTTGCTGCGCCGCTGCCATCGACGAGATGACGAGCGACCCAAGGACGAGCACGACCCGCACGAACCCACCCACGCTAAGCAACCCTTGCATACTCCCTCGGACGCACCGCAATAGTGCCGATTCATACACGATCCAAGCGCCTCGCTCGTGTTTACCCTCAGCCCTCGAGTCCGCCCAATAAACGACGGACCGCGCCTCCGATGAGGCGGGAATTTTCGAATCAGGGGCCCGTTCAGGGTTCGACGAACGAAGCCTCGTACGGATCGAGTGTCTCGGGAGCTGGTGACGCGGGAGCGCCGAGCGGCGGCAGCGTGCGCGGGGGCGGCAGGGGATCGCCTGGTCGCTGGAACTGGAACCCGTCGAGCTCGGCCAGCCCGTAAGCCAGCGCCTCGGAGCCGATGCGTTCGCGCTTCGCCATGTGCTCGAGTAGGCGCTGCATCTTGCTCCTCATCGAGCGGGTGAGAGCACCACGCTGATACGACAGACGAAAGCGCTTTGGCGAGGGCAACACGCACGCTAAAAAGGCGGCCTCTGCGGGACTCAACTCCTCCGGCTCCCTGCCGAAGTAGTATGCGGCTGCATGCCTGAGGCCATAGACGCCCGGTCCGTACTCGATGACGTTGAGAT